>NZ_MJYA01000064.1:0-22477 GCF_001763075.1 Campylobacter sp. BCW_4321
ATGATCTGACAAAGTGTGTGTATGATTAAAATGTGCATTTCTTGAATTCTAGCCGTATCATCACTTGGCACAACAAGATTATGATCACAAAGCTTATTCATCATTCCACCACCCTTTCCGCTAAGGCCTAGACAAAGCATATTAAGCTCTTTTGCTTTTTTTAAAGCTTCTAAAACATTAGGGCTTTTTCCACTGGTTGAAATGCCGATTAAAACATCATTTTCATTTCCTAAAGCTTCCACTTGTCTTGAAAAAACAAACTCAAAACCATAGTCATTTCCTATAGCACTAAGTGCTGAAGTATCGGTTGTAAGTGCTATACCTGCTAAAGCCTTGCGTTCTTTTTTATAACGCCCACTAAGTTCAGCTGCAAAATGCTGTGCATCAGCTGCACTTCCACCATTTCCGCAAATCAAAATCTTGCCACCTTTTTTAAGACACTCACACAAAAGCTCACCTATTTTAGCGATTTGTCCTTTTAAAATTTCACTTTCTTGAGCGATTTTTTGATGTTCTTGCCATTCTTTTTCCACTAAATTTATCATTTTTTATCCTTAATCTTTTCTATAATCTTACTTGTGCTAAATCCTTCTTCAAAGTCGATTAATTCAACTCTTGAAACGATATCCGCACCCACAACAAGCTTATCTTTATAATCAGCTCCTTTAACCAAAATATCAGGTTTTAAAAAGCTTATAAGTTCCAAAGGCGTATCTTCATCAAAAATCACTACAAAATCCACAAAATAAAAAGCTGCCAACATACAAGCTCTTTGAAACTCTGAATTTACAGGACGACTCTCACCTTTGAGTCTTTTCACACTCGCATCTGAGTTTAAACCTACAATCAAAACATCACCCAATCTTTTAGCTTTCTCAAGGTATTTTATATGTCCAAAATGCACGATATCAAAACAACCATTGGTAAAAACGATCTTTTTATCATTTTGTTTTAAAAGCATTAAAAGTTCTTCTTTGCTTTTGATTTTTTTCTCAAAATCCACACGATTAAAACTCTTAATCTCATCAAAACTCACACTCACGCTACCTATTTTACTTACCACAACAGCTGCAGCTTCATTGGCAAGTTCGCAAGCTTTAAAAATTTCAATCCCATTTGCCAAACAAAAAGCTAAAACGGCAATCACACTATCGCCCGCCCCTGTTACATCATAAACTTCTAAGGCTTTAGCAGGTGCGATTTTTAAACCCTCATCAAAAAGTGCAATTCCTGCTTCTGAAAGAGTGATGATAGAATAACGCAAAGCAAAATCTTCTTTTAATTTTTTAATCCCTTTTTCTAAATTTTCACCCTCTAAATTTTCAAATTTCAAAGCTTCTAAAGCTTCTTTTTTATTAGGCGTGAGTAGGGTTGCGCCGCTATATTTACTAAAATCACTCCCTTTAGGATCAACTAAAACAGGGATATTTAAAACATTTGCTTTTTCTATCAAAGCTTTACAAACCTTAGGCGTTAAAATACCCTTAGCATAGTCACTTAAAACCACAGCTTTAAAATCTTTGATCTTTTCATCAAACAAAGTAATAAGCTCATTTTCAAGCAAAATCTCACTTATATCTTCTTCATCTAGTCTTAAAACCTGCTGATTGTGTGCCATAATGCGATTTTTAAAAGGGGTTTTGCGTCCTTTTTGGATCAAAAATTCTCCTTTTAAATTTTCTTGTAAAAATTTCCCACTCTCATCATCGCCCACAACACCAAGTGCAAAAACATCAGCTCCCAAGCTTTTTAAATTTGCATAAACATTCGCAGCCCCGCCTAATCTTTTATCTTCTTTAAGAGTTTTAGCTACTAAAACAGGGGCTTCAGGGCTGATACGCGAACAATCACACCAAGTGTAATTATCCACCATAAAATCCCCTATAATTAAAATTTTAGGTTTTTGCTGACTTAAAAACTCAAGCATTTACTTCCTTTTCAAAAAGTCTTTTTATCTCACCTAAATAATCTTTTACTCCTTCTTCTAAAGTGAATTTTGGCTGATAATCCCAAGTTTGATCTAGCTTTGCTTCAGTATGGAATTGATAAGATTTTACATAAGGATTTGGGATATATTCACAAGGCAAATCAGTCTTTAACTCTTTTTGCAAAATATCAACTATATCTTGAAAAGTCCTTGCTTTACCACTACCCACATTATAAACTCCACATCTTGACTCAAGAGCGATTAAATTGGCACTAATAACATCTTTGATATAGGTAAAATCTCTATAAATTTTATCACTTCCTTCAAACAAGCGTGGATTTTTTCCTGCTAAAATTTGATGGCCAAACTGCAAAACCATAGAAGCAGTTTTGTTTTTATAAAATTCGCCTTTTCCATAAACATTAAAATATCTAAGTCCTACTAAATGGGCTTTATCGTAGTATTTTTTCGCTAGCTTATCCATCATCAATTTTGAAAAAGCATAAGGATTTTTTGGTTCTTCATCTTTACCTACAGTTTGTGGACTTTTTGCATCACCATAAACCGAAGCTGAACTTGCATAAATAAGCTTTGCATTAAGATCTATGCTAAGTTCTATAAAATCTTTAAAAGTATTTAAATTGGTTTGTAAAACCTTAGTTTGATCAAAAACCGTAGTGTCTGAAATTGCTGCTTGATGAAAAATAATCTCTGGCTTAAAATCTTCAATCTTTTTTAAAACTTTTTCATCATTAATATCACCTGCAAAAAGCTCTCCATCAAATTCAAGTAAATTTTTAAAATGCCCAAAACTTTGCAAATTTCCATTTTCAAAAGTCGCACTACTACGCATTTTATCGATGATTAAAATTTCATGTTTTTCTTGCAAATTTAAAGCCAGTTGCGAACCTATAAATCCTGCGCCACCTGTGATTGCTATTCTCATTTAAATGTCCTTTTCTTTAAAAAAGCTCAAAATTTCTTTTAAATTTTTAAATTGTCTAAAAAAATCGCCTTCTTTTTTTTCTTCATTTACTAAAATCAAAGTGCCAATATCAGCATTTGATCCTGCTTGCATATCGCTTAGGTTATCTCCGATAAAGATAGAATTTTTCATATCCAAATCAAACTCATCTTCTGCTTTTAAAAGCATTCCTGCTTTAGGTTTGCGACACTCGCAACCTTCTAAATGTGGACAATGATAAATTTTATCAATTTTTATATCTTGTTTGGCAAATTCTTTAAGCATATAATCGCAAAGCTTAAAAAAATCACTTTCCTTGTAATATCCTCTTGCAATGCCTGATTGGTTTGTCGCTATAAAAAGCAAATAATTTCTAGCTAAAAAATATCTACAAAGCTCAAAAATTCCATCACAAAATTCAAAATCTTCTATTTTATAAACATATTTTTTATCTATATTAATCACACCATCTCTATCTAAAAATAATGCTTTTGTTTTCATAAAAAACATTATAATATAGCTTTTTTAAAAAGAAAATAAACATTATCTTTAATTTCTTAAGATTTTTATAAAAATAAAGATATATAATACCTAGCAATCTAATTTTTACTAAGGAGAAAACAAATGAAAAAATTATTAGTAGTTTCTGCTTTGGCATGTCTTGGTGTTTCTGCTTTTGCTGCAGATGGTGCTACACTTTTTAAAAAATGTGCAGTATGTCATGGTGCAAATGCTGACAAAGTTTACTTAAACAAAGTTCCAGCTTTAAAAACTCTTTCTTCTGCTGAAAGACTTCAATACATGAAAGAATATTCAGAAGGCAAAAGAAATGCTTATGGTCAAGGTGCGATCATGAAACTTAACCTTAAAGGTTTAACTGAAGAAGATTTTAAAGCTATTGAAGCCCATATTGAAACTTTAAAATAATTTCTAAAAAAGGCTTTCCTTTTTAAGAAAGCCTTTTTTTATCCAAAGCTTCTTTTTTACGCCTTTCTAATTCTATAGCATCACGCAAAGAATCCTCATCATCATTTAAAGTAGTAAATTTATAATCATCGTCAAATTGCTTATTTTTAATCCCCCAAAGCAAAGTTGCCAAAATGATAAAAAACGCTAAGATAGAAACCCCTATCATCATCATAATTATACTATTCATTCTTTAATCCTTAAAGCATTTAAAATAACTATTATACTACTAAAAGACATAGAAATAGCAGCGAATAAAGGATTAATCATACCCAAAAAAGCCAAAGGTATGGTACAAGCATTATAAAACAAAGAAAAAGCAAGATTTTGCTTGATAATTTTAAAGGTATTTTTAGATAATTTGATGGCTTTTTTTAAAGAAAGCAAGTCATTTTTCAAAAGTAAAACATCACTACTTTCTATAGCTAGATCACTTCCTTCTCTTAAAGTCATCGAAACACTTGCATATTTTAAAGCTAGTGCATCATTTACCCCATCACCTACAAATAAAACTTTGTAATTTTTGCTTAAATTTTCTATAGTTTTCATTTTATCTTCTGGCAAACAAGAAGCTTGATAGTTTTGAATTTCTAACTTTTTAGCGATTTTTTCCACTGCTTTTTGATGATCGCCACTTAGTATCATTAATTCTTTCTTTTCTTTTTTAAGATAAGCAATAAGCTCTTTTGCACCTTCTCTTAAAACACTATCAAACTCAAAAGAAGCTAAAATTTTACCTTCCTTAGCAAAAATAAAATGTGTATTATCAAATTCTTTAGCCACAATACCCTTTTCTTGCAAAAATTTAGAACTTCCGCCTAAAAGCAACCCTTCATTTAACTCAGCACTTAAACCTTTAGCTTGAATGCTTGAATGCTTTTTAAAATCCAAATTTAAATTCTTAGCTCCTTTTTGCTTTAAATACGACGCAATATTTTGAGAGATAGGATGTTTAGAAAGTTTTACAAAATTATAAAGCTCATTTAAATCAAGCGCTTCATCTAAAAAAACCTCTTTAAGTTCAAGCTCTATTTTGGTTAAAATACCCGTTTTATCAAACACCACGCAATCACATTTGCTTAAATCTTCTATCACGCTAGAACTTTTAAACAAAATATGTTTTTTCAAAGCTCTACCTAAAGCTACAAGATTGCTCACTGGTGTTGCTAAAGCCAAAGCACAAGGACAAGCGATAATCAAAACTGCAATCGCATTGACTAAAGAAATTTCAAAACTCTCTTCCTTATAAAAAAACCAAAAAGCAAAACAAATAAAAGCGATCAATAAAACCGTTCTAGAAAAATAAGCCGAAAGACTATTGACCAAACTTTCAAGTTTTGCTTTTTTAGAACTTGCAAGTTCTAAAAGCTGGATAATTTGACTGAGTTTTGAATCCTTGTAAAGCTTTGTTGCTTCATACTCCACACTTCCATCAAGCACTATACAAGCTGAAAAAATTTCATCTTCTTTTTGTATGAGTTTTGGAATATTTTCTCCATTTAAAGAAGAAGTATCCACACTCATTTCACCACTTTTACAAATCCCATCGATTAAAATTTTATCTCCAGTTTTAAGCAAAATTCTATCCCCTAAACAAACCTTTTGCACTTCTTTAGGAACAAATTCTTTACCATCAAAAACCAAAACTTCATTTTGCAAAAAATCATTAAGCCCATCTATAGTATCTAAAGCACGCTTTTTGCTAAACATCTCAAGATATTTACCTATAAATACAAAGCAAACTATCATCGCCACAGAGTCAAAATACACTTCCCCCACCCTAAAAAACATAGCCCATAAAGAATAAATATAAGCCAAACTCGCTCCGCTAATCACCAATACATCCATATTTAAACTATGCATTTTTAAAGTTTTAAAAGCGCTTTTATAAAAATGAGATCCCGTATAAAAAAGCACAGGAGAACAAAGGATAAATTCAGCAAAATTTAAAATATCTTTAGTATCCTTATCCATACCGCTAAAAAATCCTGCGTATTTTGCCACTGCTATCCACATGATATTCATCACACAAGCTATAGCCACAACAAGCTTAGAATAAAATTCTCTTTTTAGTAAATCCGCTTTTTTTGAAGCCTTGCTCGCATCATAAGCACTCGCTTTATAGCCTATGCTTTCAATAAGTCTTAAAATTTGCACCAAAGAAATACTTTGTTCATCAAAAACAATGCGTGCTTTATGGCTTAAATGATTGATATCAAGTTCTAAAATTCCTTCTTGCTTGGTTAAAATTTTCTCATTAAGCCACACACAAGCTGCACATTCTATACCGTGTATCATGAGATAAATTTCACTAAATCCTTCTTTAGTTTTAGTAATAAACTCATCATAATTTTTCATTTCATTTTGAAAATTTACAGGGCTTAAGGTTTGATTTCCAAGCTTTTCATAAAACTCATCTAGTCCACTTTCGTGTAAAATTTCCCAAACGCTCTCACAACCCTTACAACAAAAAAATTTACCCTTATACTTTATCATTTGGGCTTGTTTATAATCAAGTCTACAATGTTCACATTTCATAATCATTCTTTAAAAAAATATTTTTTATAATTATAGACAAATTTGACAAAAAGTGCATTTTTTTACTAAAATCACATTTTACAAAAATTATTCTGCTAAATCTTACGAGGACTCATGGAAAAAGAAAAAAAACAACATCAAAGAACCCACGTTCCAGTGGAAGGTTATAAAATCGAAGAATTAAAATTATTAGATTTAGAAAATCTAGTTAAAATCGCTAATGAATGTGAAATCGAAAACCCAAGAGAATTTCGCCGTCAAGAACTTATTTTTGAAATTTTAAAAGCACAAACAAAAAAAGGCGGTTTCATACTTTTTACAGGGATTTTAGAAATTTCTTCTGAAGGTTATGGCTTTTTAAGAGGCATGGACTCTAATCTTAGCGATAGTGTTAATGACGCTTATGTTTCAAATTCACAAATTAGAAAATTTGCTCTACGTGTAGGCGATATCGTTACAGGACAAGTTAGAGAACCAAAAGATCAAGAAAAATACTACGCTCTTTTAAAAATCGAAGCGATCAATTATCTGCCTTTACAAGAAGCTAAAGAAAGACCTTTATTTGATAACTTAACCCCTATTTTTCCAACAGAAAAAATCAAACTTGAATACGATGCTATGAAGCTTACAGGTCGTGTTTTGGATCTTTTTACTCCTATAGGAAAAGGACAACGCGGACTCATCGTTGCTCCACCACGCACAGGTAAAACAGAGCTTATGAAAGAACTTGCTACTGCTATTGCAAAAAACCACCCAGAAATGCATTTAATCGTGCTTTTAGTCGATGAAAGACCTGAAGAAGTTACCGATATGCAAAGATGTGTAAAAGGCGAAGTTTTTAGTTCTACTTTTGATTTACCTGCTTATAATCATGTGCGTGTAGCTGAACTCGTGATAGAAAAAGCCAAAAGAATGGTAGAAACAGGAAAAGATGTTATCATCTTACTTGATAGTATCACAAGACTGGCACGTGCTTATAACACCGCAACTCCAAGCAGTGGAAAAGTCCTAAGCGGTGGGGTAGATGCTAATGCTTTGCACAAACCAAAACGCTTTTTTGGTGCAGCTAGAAATATAGAAAATGGAGGCTCTTTAACCATAGTTGCTACAGCTTTAATTGACACAGGTTCAAGAATGGATGATGTGATTTTTGAAGAATTTAAAGGCACAGGAAATAGCGAAATAGTTCTTGATAGAAATATTGCTGATAGAAGAATTTATCCTGCGATTAATATTATCAAATCAGGAACAAGAAAAGAAGAATTACTCCAAGGCGTAGCAAATCTTCAAAAAATTTGGGCGATCCGTTCGGCGATTTCTCAAATGGATGATGTTGAGGCATTGAAATTTTTATATTCTAAAATGCTTAAAACCAAAGATAATGTAGAACTTTTATCTATAATGAACGAGTAAAAAATGCTTCAAGCTTTAGCGATTAAATACAGACCAAAAACCTTTGATGAACTCATAGGACAAAAGACAGTTAGCGTAAGTTTAAAATACGCTCTAAATCATAATCGCTTAGCTCATGCTTATCTTTTTTCAGGACTTAGAGGAAGTGGAAAAACTTCGAGTGCTAGAATTTTTTCTCGTGCTTTAGTTTGCGAACAAGGGCCAAGTGATACTCCATGTGGCACTTGCAAGCACTGTCTTGCAGCACTTGAAGGCAAACATATAGACATTATAGAAATGGATGCTGCAAGCAACCGTGGACTTGAAGACATACAAACCTTAATCGAGCAAACCAAATACACCCCTTCTATGGCAAGATTTAAAATTTTCATCATCGATGAAGTACATATGCTTACCCCGCAAGCTGCAAATGCACTTTTAAAAACCTTAGAAGAACCACCAAGTTATGTTAAATTTATACTTGCAACAACAGATCCTTTAAAACTTCCAGCCACTGTACTTTCAAGAACGCAACATTTTCGCTTTAAACAAATTCCACAAAGTGAAATTTTAAATCATCTTAAAAAAATTTTACTTAAAGAAAATGTTAAATTTGAAGAAGAAGCTTTAAAATTCATAGCAAGAAGTGGCAATGGATCTTTAAGAGATACTTTAACCTTGCTTGATCAAGCCATTATTTTTTGTCAAAATGAAATCAGCATTAGTAAAATTACAGATATGTTAGGCTTTTTAGATCCTCAAAAAATCAAAGCCTTTTATCAGGCTATTTTAACAAAAGACAAAGAAAAAGTTTTTGCATATTTAGAAGAATTGCAAGACTATGAAGCTTCAAGCGTGATTGATGAAATGCTTTTTTATTTAAAAGAAAGTTTTTTTGCAAAAAGTACAGAATTTTCTACTTTAATTTATGAAAGATTTTTCCGTATTTTATCAAAAGCTAAAAATATGCTTTGCGATGATGATGGCTTTACGCTTTGTGTTATGGCTTTTATGATGATGGAAGCAAGTCATTTAAAAGAAATTGACGCACAAATCCAAGAAATCAAACAAGAAAATATAACAAATACTACACCTAAGATCACACCTTCTCCTATCATGCCTAATCTTGAGAAAAAAATAGAAAAAAATGCTTATGAAATCTTGCTTGATAGTATTTATGATAGGGATTTTGATCTTGCAGAATGCTTTAAACAAAGCACAAAATTTATTAGTTTTGAAAGCAATACTTTAAATATAAGCTCAAACGCACAAGGACAAAATCGCGATACGCTCAATAAAGGTTTTAAACTCATACAAGAACTTTTTAAAGCTAAATTTGGAGAAAATGTAAAAATTAATGTGCAAAAAGCACTAACAATTGATGAAAACAAGCTTCAATCCTTAACTCAAGAATTACCAAACAGTGAAAATAAAAACAATATTCAAAGTTCTATTAATATGCTTAAAGAAGGAGCTAAAAAATTTGACCCACAAGAAGATCTTAAAGAGGCTCTTAAAGATTGTTTTGGGGAGCCTAGTATAGAAAATTAATCATCATTTTTAAGAGAGATGAAAATCAAAGCTAAAAACATATAAGTTACCAATCTTGTAGCACCAGGCAAACCATTCCAAACATTACTCATCCACATTTCAAACCATTCTGCAGCAACTACTTGAAAGGCAAACCATAAATACAGCAACAAGTTAAGGAAATAATCCCAAAAATCTTAGCGTTAAGAAAGCTTTGAGCATCTAAATTTCTAGCTTTAAACATATCATAAACACCTTTTAGGGCTGTTAAGGTAATAAAAATTTCAAAAAGAATAATTATTATATAGCCTATATGATGAATCACAGGAGAAGTAATAACCCCATAAACTATAGCATTACCTAAATAATCAGACTTTATATCCGCACTCATCACAATGCGAAACAAATTGGAAATTAGAATTGTAATCTGTCACATTTCTAAAAACCACTATACCTGCTAACGATGCAACGGTAAGCAAAATAATAATTTTTGAAAATCAAATCATTTTACTTATGCAAAAACATTTTTATTACATTTATACCATTTTAATAATATATTCTTAATAAAAATTAAATTTTTAAATTCTTTTAAGCCTTAAAGAATTAAGTACCACAGCAACAGAACTAAAACACATTGCAAGTGCTGCTATATGAGGACTTAAAGTGATAAAAGGTACAAATCCTGCTGCGATAGGAATGCAAAGTACATTATAAATAAAAGCCCAAAAAAGATTTAGCTTAATAATCCTGCGTGTTTTTTTAGCAAGTTTAAAACATTTAAAAATCGCTGATAAATCATCTTTTATCAAGATAAAATCTCCTGTTTTTTTTGCAAGTTCATTTGCCTTTGAAAAACTCATACTCACGCTTGCAGCAGATAAAGCCGCCGCATCATTGATCCCATCTCCTACAAAAAGAGTTTTTTTAAATTTTTGAATGATTTGTAATTTTTCTTCACTCTTAAGTTGAGCGTGAAATTCATCTATTTGCAATTCTTTGGCTATTTTTTCTACATTTTTTGTACGATCACCACTTAAAATAAAAGTTTTAAGATTTTGCCCTTTTAAATTTAACACAAGCTCTTTGGCCCCATCTTTTAAAGCATTACTTAACAAAACACCACCTAAACACTTTTTATTCTTAGCAAAATACACCCTAACATATTCTTTAAAAGAATCAAAAAAGATAGCACTTTCTTTTGTGTTAATTTGATTTTCGTGCAAAAACTCCGCACTACCTACAAGATAAATATCACTATCTTCTTTGTATTGTATACCAGAACCCACAATCACTCTTCCCTCGCCCTTTAAATCAAAAATTTGATCTTTATGCAAAGCCTTGGCTATAGGATGAGAGCTTAAACTTTCAATTTGACATAATTTATCAAAATCATCTTTAGAAAGATTGTGCTTAAAAATACTTAAATTTTCCTTTGTCAATGTACCTGTTTTATCAAAAAAAGCATACTTAACTAAAGCTAATTTTTCCAAAGCAGCAGGATTTTTAATAAGAATGAAATTTTTTGCCGCATTTGCACTTGCCACAACCAAAGCTATAGGCGTTGCAAGCCCTAAAGCACAAGGACAAGAAATCAAAAGCACAGCACAAGCGTGTAAAAAAGCTGTATTTAAATCCGCTTTTACCGCCCAAAAAACAAAAACTAAAAAAGCAAAAAATATTATACCCCCTACAAAGTATTTAGAAATTTGATCTGCTAAATTTGCCAAAGGACTTTTGATATTTCCTGCTTCAAAAACTAGATTTTTGATTTGTTCTAAAGTACTATCCATAGCCTTTTTGTTTGCTTTGATCCTTAAAGCGCCATTTAAAACTACTGCTCCTGCTTGAACTTCATCGCCTTCTTTTTTTAAAACAGGTAAAAACTCCCCATTTAAAAAACTCATATCAAGCTCTGCGCTCCCTAAAAGCACTACCCCATCTGCAACAATGCTTTCTCCTTCTTTTACCAAAAACACATCGCCACTTTTGACAAAAGAACTTGGAATTTCTTTAATACTTTCATCTTCAAGCAAAATTTTTGTCTTTTTTGTATCTATATTTTCCAAAATTCTTTGATAATCTTGTACTTTAAATTTAGCTTTACTTTCAAGATATTTTCCTAAAAGCACAAAGGAAATAATCATCATTGCACCACTAAAATACAAATCTTCTTCTTTAAAAATTTGCAAATACACCAAAAAAGAATACACAAAAGCACTCAAAGTCCCTAAAGCTACAAGGGTATTCATATCTAAATTTTTGCTTTTAAGGCCTAAAAAAGCATGAGAAAAAAAGTCTCTCCCACAGTAAAATATCCCAAAAAAACTCAAAGCCATTTGGATATTTTGCGAAAAAGAAGTTTTAACAAACATTTCAAAATACATAATAATCACACTCAAAACTATACTTAAAAGCAAATTTTTTCTTAATTCTAAGTGTTTTTTTGCCTTGTATGCGTTCAAGCTTTGTTCATCTTCTAAAATTTCAAAGCCTAAATTTTTAATTTTTGCGATGATATCTTTGCGTTTTTCTTGATCTTCAAGTAAAAAAACTCCACTAGAATTCACATAAGAAACACTAGCATCTTTAACACCATCAATTTTTTTACAAGCTCTTTCTATAGCGTTAGAACAATTAACGCAAGTCATTTTACCTATTTTTATACGCAATTCTTCCATTATAAACGCTCTACGATCTCAAAACCTAAATCTTGAAATTCTTTTGTAAAATTTGATACTTGATTTTCTTCTAAATTTAAACTTAAAATTTTTTGTTCCAAATCCACTTCTATATTTCCAAATTCATCTTCAAGAGAATTTTTGATCAAATTTACACAATTCATACAATTAACATTTTTTACTTTAAATTTCATTTTCACTCCTTATAGGTTGTATAGTAATGTGCCCGATTTCAAATTCATGTAGTAATTTATGGGATAAATCCTGAGATAGTTTTTCAAATTCCTTTAGATCGCAAACTTTCACTTTTAAATGCATAGAAGCTACTAGCATTTTATTGGTGATTTGAGTAATATGCAAATCCACCACCTCATCCACACTAGGATTTAAAAGCAAAACTTGTCTTACTTTTTCTATATCCACAGGAGAACTTTCAAGCAAGACATTAGCGCTTTGTTTAAGCAAGATAATTGCCCATCTTAAAAGCAAGATTGATAATACAATAGCTAAAATCGTATCTATATAAACAATACCGCTAAAATATACTACTATCCCACCTATAATAACCACTAAAGAACCCAATAAATCACTCATCATATGTAAAAAAGCGGACTTCATATTGACATTTTCTAAATTTGCACCCTTAAACATCATCAAAGCATTAATCCCATTTACCAAAAAGCCCAAAATAGCTACAATTATCATGGTTTTAGCATCAATTTCTTGTGGATTAATAAATTTTTCTATAGCCTCATAAATGATAAATAAAGCCGATAAAATAATGGTTAAAGCATTGATAAAAGCCACCAAAACTTCAAGACGAAAATATCCAAAGGTCTTTTGATGATCTTGCCATTTTTCTACAGCTATGATGGCTAAAAAACTAAGAGCTAAGGCAAAAACATCAGAAAACATATGCAAAGTATCGCTTAAAAGTGCCAAAGAATTTGAAAGGATTGAATAAATAAATTGCACAAGCATCATAGAAAAAGTCATTAAAAGAGAAATTTTTAAAATCTTTTTATCCATACTCCTTGCATCAGCATGGGAATGATGATGTTCATGAGAATGTTCTTCGTGATTATGATTACAAGATTTGTTAGCTAAAGGCTCGTGTGATAAAAATTTATACATTTTATATCCTTTTTGCTTGATATTTTAAGATATTAAGTTAAAAAGAATATAAATATTTGTTATTCTTATAAAAATTAAAAGTCAAAAAGTTCGCCTAGCCAACTTTCTTTCCTTTTCTTTTTATAGTAATCATTGTGCTGATGATAAGCTGAGTTATTATATCTTGACTCTTGTCTTGAAGCTTGGTTAAAATTTGCTGCATTAGGGACACTGCGTTCTATGATTTTGTCAAGTTCTCCACGATCAAGCCAAACGCCACGACATTTTGGGCAATAATCAATCTCAACTCCACTCCTATCGCTCATAACCAAATCCACATTGCAAACTGGACATAACATACAATACCGCCTTTTTTTAAATTTTTGATTTAAAATTATAAAAAGAAATACTAAACAATTTTACAACAAGTTTTAATGTTTTTTTGCATGTCTAGTCATCATAAAACTTTGTTCAAAAAATATAAGCAAAGTAACACTCACTCCTATAGCTAGAGCCAAAGTCACAGAAACAGTTGTAAAAAAATAATCAAAAAATTGAACCAAAAATTCAGACTTAGCCTTCAAATCATCACTGCGTATAAAAGAAATAAGATACAAAATCGCTTTATAAGCATAAATTCCAGGTATCATAGGAATAAGAGCAGGAAAAGCGATAATTTCAGCAGGGGTTTTGATGATTTTTGCTAGAACAATTCCTAAACATCCTATACAAAATGAAGCAACAAAAGTTGCAATTGCTAAAGTTTGAAAATGAAAATATTCCACCAAGGTAAAACGAAGCCCATGTGCAATTGCCGCTAAAAGAGCAGATAAAATAAGGGTTTTTAAAGGTGGATTACAAGCATAAGCAAAGCCAAATCCCGCCATAGCAGCAAAAAACATATCTCTTAAAATAAATTCAATCATCTTAAAATCCCAAAATCCGAAATACTAAGTGTCATGTAAATTCCAAGTGCTATACAACAAATCAAAATAGCCACGCTGATAATACGACTAAGCCCCATTAAAATATGATCTTTTAATATATCAATCACAGAATTTATAAAAAATACCCCTGGTATAAGATATAAAATACTAGAACCCAAAGCCACATCAGAAGTATTGGTATATCCCATATCCAGTCCAAAAAATACAAACCACGATGAGATAAAAGAACAAAGAATATATTGAATTCTTAAATCAATCTTTGCTTTAGTTAAAATATATCTTAACAACAATCCCACGAAAGTTGCAAAAAACACCAAATTTCCAGCGCCAAAATCACCGCCAAAAAGCCTACAAAAAGCCGAATTTGCCATAGAAACAAATAAAAGATTAAGCAAATAAGAATGCTTTTTTTGTTGAGAAATTTTCTCAAAAACAACTTGTGCTTTTTCAAGATCGTATTTGTGATCATATATAGCCCAGCTTAAAGCACTTAAATCAAAAATAAGCTTAAAATTAACATGGGCATGATGATTGGGTATAACATAAGTTCTTTGAATGGAGTTATCATCCATATCTACAACATTTAAAGTAATATGATGAAAAAAGAAATTGATATTTATCTCATAGCCATAAACCTCAGCTATTCTTCCTACGCATTTTGCCACCCTAGCTGTATAAGTTCCAGCACCTAGTAAAGTTTTAGTATATATGATTAAAAAATTAGTTAATCTTTGTATATCAGGTTTTTCCATATTTTGATCATCTTTAACTTGAATTTATTACAATTATAGCAAATTTGAAAATAATAAAGAAAAAAATATTTATAATTTAAATCATTTATTAAAAGGCTTTTTAATTTTGATATAAATTAAACTTGCTAAAATCACAAAAACAATTGTAATGATTAGAATTTGAGTTAAATAAGTTTTAATCAACTCTTCATTTTGTCCTATATAATAACCCAAAAATACAAGTATAGCCACCCAAATAGCACTACCAAGTGCAGTAAAAAGTATAAAATTTACAAGTTTCATTTTTACCAAACCTGCAGGCATAGAGATGTACTGACGAATCCCTGGTAAAAGACGACAAGTAAAGGTTGAAAATTCCCCGTGTTTGTTAAAAAATTCTTCAAATTTAGCAAATTTGGCTTCATTTATGCCAAAATACTTACCCCATTTTAATACAAAATTTTTACCCCAAAAAAAGCAAATATAGTAATTAATCAAAGCCCCTAAAACAGAACCTAAAGTCCCACTAAGTATACAAAGAGTAATATCAAGTTCTCCTTTATGTGCCAAATATCCAGCAGGTATCATAACAACTTCACTTGGAAAAGGTATAAAACAACTCTCTAAGGTCATTAAGATAATAATACCCAAATACCCCCAAGCACTAGCCATCTCAACAATAAAAGAAATGATTTCTTGCATATTAGCCTTATTTGAAGAAAATTTTAAAAAATTGTAGCTTAAAAGATTAAACAGTAAAAAGCGGTTTTACACCGCTTTTTTTATTTACCTGCAACTGAAACTTGATTTGGATTGTCTGCTGCACGAGCGATCATACACTCTTTTAAAACAGCAGCATCAGCTGGATCGCTAACTTTTTTATTAATCCAGCGTTCAACTTGTTTCATTGTTTTTGACTCTGGCTCTGGAGCTTCGTATTTTGCCATCAAACTTGCACAATCAGCCAAAGCAATGATAGGTAATAAACTTGCAAAAAGTATTTTTCTCATCTTTTGCTCCTTAGAATTTTACATTATACATTAACATGATATTATCAGCTCTTGCTTTATCTTTTTTCGCTCCACCAAATGGCAAGCCACGATTGCCCCATTTGTTTTGGATATTGGTATAGCTTAAGCGTAAGAATTGATATCTATCAAGTTGATAAATCACATAAAAATCATGTGCTGCTCCTCTTGTCATTCTTATATTAAGTGGATCATTGATACTTGGACGGCTCATAGTATACCAGTATCTACTTCCCCAGAAGAACTCATACCCTACTTTTAAAGCTTTGGTAAAATCATAGCGTCCGCCTACATGCACAGCATAACCATCTTTTTCATTAAATTCCAATTGAGATTGCGCAACAGGATTTGCACTTAGAGTATGCGCATTTGCTCCGTTAGAATACCCTAAAGATACAAAATAATTAAAATTTGTACCAAAAGCATTATAGTTTTCAAAATGAATATTTGCTAAAGTTAAATCTCCAAGATTATAAACACCTTGATTTAGAATAGAAGGAATACTAGGCAATGGTAATGCAAAATCAGTCATATGAGCCACATTGAAGATAATAAGATTATCTCCCATACCTTCTATAGGAAGCTCTCCTTCTACTGCAGCATAGTAAAGATTTGCATCAGCATCTTTTTGATCGCTCATCCAGTCTCTTACCTTGCCTTCTTCATCCCATTGATAAGTTTTACCATAAGCTGCACGGATAGCTACCTTATGATCTTGCAAACTTTCAGGTTTATAAGTGATCACTGCTGCATCACCTAAAGCGTTGATTGCTAAGGCTGGATAAGTTGATTGTCTTAAAGCATTGTTTCTAAGATTACTTCCTGGACCATCGGTTCCTGGCTGTCTTCCTATGGTTGCAATCCACTCAGGTGTGATATAGTAGTCAAGATAAGCTCTATCTACATAAAGTACAGGTCCACTTGTTCTTGTGTTTCTTCCTGCATCTAAGTCATAAGGAGTGCCACTCCAACCCATTTGAGACCAATTTTTAGCCATAGATAAACGACCATAGAATTTGGTTTTATCATTAATATCAGCATTCATATTTAAATGAAGCTCATTCATCCATTTGTTATTAGCACTATAATCTTGTCCGCCAACTTTATAGTTTGTATTTGAAACTGCTGTTGAAAACTCAAGTCCAAATTTAACCTTGCTTAAAGCAGCTTGAAATTCTGTTTCATCAGCTCTATCATTAAGATCAGCAAGTTCAGCTTTTACAGCTTCATTTTGCTTAGCTTGAGCTTCCCTTTCTTTTCTGATTTGTGCAAGTTCAGCTTGAATTTGTGCAAGCTGTTTTTGAAGCTTGGTTATCTCATCATCTGTATTTTTAGCAAAAAGTGAAGATGAAAGAAGACAAGCACTTAAAATAAGTGAAAACTTAGTTTTCATAATCATAACTCCTTGTAATTTTGTTACATTTCACTGAAATAAAATTATAATTATAGAAAAAAAAGCTTTAAAAAAAATTATGTGTTAATTATTTTTAGCTAGTCAAATTTTATGACTAGCTTTACATTATAAGATTTAAATTTAATTACAAAATTTTTATATCTAAAATTTTATCTCCTTGGCGTATAGAGTCTAAAACTTCCAAACTTTCTTCATCTTTTGGATCAATTTGCCCAAAAACAGTATGAACCCCATCTAAATGAGCTTGAGGGCTATGACAAATGAAAAATTGGGATCCACCCGTATCGCGTCCTGCATGCGCCATAGATAAGGTTCCACGCTCATGCTTATGTTCTTGATCATCACATTCACAAATGATTTCATATCCAGGCCCACCTATACCATTGCCGTGTGGACAACCCCCTTGTATGACAAAATTTGGAATCACACGATGAAAATTTAAATCTTTATAAAATCCTTCAATAGCCAAAGTAGCAAAATTACAAACCGTTTGTGGAGCCTCATCACCAAAAAGTTTTAGCTTCATTGTACCTTTTTCAGTTTCTATAAGAGCAAATTTGTATTCATTTACTTTGCTTGTGTCAATTGTTTTTATCATATTTTTCTCCTTAATCTATATTTGTATAAACAGCTTGAACATCATCATCATCTTCTAACTTATCTAAAAGTTTTTCTATATCACTAAGCTGTTCTTCGCTAAAGCTTACAGGATTGTTTGGTATATACTCAAGTCCTGCTTTTTTAAGAACTAAACCCTTAGTTTCTATAGCAGAGCTTAGCTCACCAAATGCAGTATAATCACCGCTAATTACCAACTCTTCTTCATTTTGTTCTAATTCTTCAAGCCCTGCATCGATCAAATCAAGTTCTAATTCTTCTAAATCTCCTGCAAATTTTTCAAGATGAAAAACCGCTTTTCTTGTAAACATAAAGCCTAAAGATCCATTTTGTAAAACTTCTCCACCATTCTTGCTAAAAATAGCTTTTACATTGGCCACGGTGCGTGTAGGGTTATCACTCATACATTCAACTATAACTAAAGCTCCATGCGCAGCTTTTCCTTCATAATGAATGTTTTTAATATCTACACTATCTTTTCCACTCGCACGCTTAATAGCTGCATCTATATTATCTTTTGGCATATTATTTGCTTTTGCTGTAGCTATAGCACTTCTTAATTTTGGATTCATATCAGGATCAATGCTACCTTCTTTAGCAGCTACTTGTATGGCTTTAGCAAGCTTAGGAAAAAGCTTGCTCATTTTATCCCATCTAGCCTCTTTAGAAGCTCTTCGGTATTCAAATGCTCGTCCCATAAATTCTCACTTTCTTTAAAGATTTTCAAACTTAAAAGTATAAACTAAAAAGGCTAATTAAAGCTTTAAATGGTATGATTTTACCATTTATTTTAGGAGAAGTTTTTGAATATCGCAAAAAAAGAACTTTTTGTTGCTTGGTTTTTCTTGATTGCTGCTATTGTATTTGAAGTTTTAGGTACTAGTTTTTTAAAAATGGAAAATCAAATTTTAGGCTATATATTCATGGCTTTATTTATAGCTTTTTCTTATTTTTTTATGGGCAAGGCGATTAAAAAAATTCAAGTAGGCATAGCCTATGCTGTATGGGAACTTTTAGGGATTATTCTTATACTTTTAGTTTCTTTTATAGTTTTTAAAGAGAGTTTAACCTTAACTCAAATTCTAGGCATTGTTCTTTCTATCGTTGGAATTATCATGATTAATATAGGCGAGGTTAAAGAATAATGTATATTTTTATCATTGTTTTATCAGCATTCTTAGATATCATAGCAAATTTATTGCTAAAAAAATCAGATGGTTTTAAACATAAAATTTGGGGCTTGGCTGCGATTGTCAATGCTATACTTGCTTTTTTTCTACTTTCTTTTTCTTTAAAATACGTTCCTTTAAGCATAGCTTACTCAACTTGGGGTGCTATAGGCATCATAGGAACTTGTCTTGGTGGATGGATTTTATATAAAGAAAAATTAAACAAAATAGGAATTTTAGGCATCATTATCGTAATAATAGCAGTATTTTTACTAAATTATTAAAACAGCAAAATGCTGTTTTAATGTTCCATTTTGTTTTTCGCTTCAATACCCATTAAAGAAAATGCGGTTTTAATACTAAGAGCAACCAAAGAAAATAATTTAAGTAAATCATTTTCATTTGCAGAGCCTATAACTTTATTTTCATTGTAGAATTTATGAAAATTTGCAGCTAAATTTTTAAGATAATCAGGAATTTTTTGCAAAGCTCTAGCCTCAAAAGCATCATTTAAAATAGCTTTTAAATTCAAAGCTTCAAAAAGCAAATTTACGCTATCTTGATTTAAACTTTGTAAATCAGCTCTCATTACATCATCGATTTTTTTACCAGCTTTAGCAAACACTTGATGAATTCTAGCGTGTGCGTAGTTGATATAATACACAGGATTAGAGCTATCTTCTTTTTGCAAATCACTAATATCAAATTCCAAATGAGTATCGCACTTTTTACTCAAAAAGATATAACGCAAAGCATCACTTCCTATTTCATCAATCACATCGCTCATCAAGATAAAATTTCCTGCTCTTTTACTCATTTTATAAGGCTCTCCATCTTTAAGCAAGGAAACCATTTGTGCTAAAATAATCTCAAGATTATTAGAGTCAAATCCCAAAAACTCCATCGCAGCTTTCATTCTAGGGATATAACCATGATGATCTGCTCCCCAGATATTAATACACTTGCCATAACCACGACTCATTTTATCCTTATGATAAACAATATCTGCTGCCAAATAAGTCCCGCGTCCATCTTCACGGATAATTACCCTATCTTTTTCATCGCCTTTTTGCGAAGAAGCAAGCCAAATTTTACCTTCTTGCTCGTAAATTCCTTTATGTTTTTTTAAAGATTCTAAAGTTGCATTTAAAGCGTCATAATACGATCTTTCGCTTACATAGCTGTCAATTTTAATCTTTGCTTGTTCTAAATTTTGTTTAATCAAAACAAGCATTTTATCTTTTGCCCAATCAGCTAAACTAGGGATATTTTCTTCACTAAAAAATTCTTTACCAAATTTTTCAAAAGCTTCTTTTGCCAAATCTGCTATATACTCGCCTTTGTAATATTGCTCTGGATATTCAACATTTTCATGAAGTATATTTTCTTTCACACTTAGTAAAATAGAAAGCCCTAGTAAATAAATTTGATTGCCCGCATCATTGACATAGTATTCTGTATCAAATTTATAACCCAAATGTCTTGCAAGTCTTGTTAAGGTGTCTCCAAAAACAGCGCCTCTTGCATGTCCTATATGTAAAGGTCCAGTAGGATTTGCACTCACATATTCAAGCAAAAAACTTTCTTGTTTTTTTTCTCCTTTAGAAAAATCATTTGGATTTGCTAAAGCCTGATTTGCAAGTTCATTTAAAAAAGTTTTGGAAATTCTAAAATTTAAATACCCATTTACAGCTTCAACCGATTCAAAACAATCATGATTTTGAAATTTGCTCGCTAAGTCGCTAGCAATCAACATAGGAGATTTTTTTAATTCCTTAGCCAGTGAAAAAGCCAAAGGGGTAGCAAAATGTGCTAAATTTTTATCCTTTGGATTTTCAAGTGTAAAATCACACTCTAAAATCTTTTTAATTTCATTAAAAATAATACTTTTCAAAAGACTAAACCTTAAGCTTTTTTTGTTTCGTCTATACTTGCATCAGCATTTGTATTATTAGTTGTGTTTTTGTTTTCTTCTATTTTTTGAGTATTTTTTGCTACTTCATCATCATTATTCATTTCATCTTTAAAAGTTTTAATACCTTTGCCTAAACCCTTTGCAAGTTCTGGAATTTTTTTTGCTCCAAAAAGCAATACAACAATCAATAAAATAATCAACCAATGACTTGGACTTGACCAACCACCCATTTTATTCTCCTTCATTCCAAATATTTTGAATTTGTCCTAGATTCTGCCCTTTGATTCTAAATTTATGGGCAATTAAAATCGCTCGCAATGCTTCATAGCTTTGCTTTAGCTCATCATTAATGATAAGATAATCATACTCGCTAAGCTCTTTCATTTCATCACTAGCGTTTTGTAATCTTTTTTCTAGTTGTATTATTGTATCAGTATTTCGCTTAATAAGTCTTTTTTTGAGCTCATCTTTATTTTTTGTAGTAATAAAAACAGAAACAATCTTATCAGCCATTTTTTGTCTGGCTATTTTAAATCCTTGCACATCAATATCAAAAACAACTATTTTTCCATTATCTAAAGCATCTTGAGTGTGCTTTAAAGAAGTGCCATAAAAATTTTCATGCACTTTAGCCCATTCTAAAAAATGATCACCATCTATACCTTTTTGAAATTCTTCATGGGATATGAAATGATAATGTATTCCATTTTTTTCACCCTCTCTTGGTTTGCGAGTTGTTGAAGAAATAGAAAAATAAAGCTCATCTTCAAATTCATCAAAAAGTTTTTTTAAAAGAGTTGATTTTCCAGCTCCACTAGGACCTGAAATCAACAAAATAAAACCTTGCAATTTTAATCCTCTTTAAAACTAATGTTTATATTTATATTCATATTCATACCCTTAAGAGCAGCTTTTAAGGTATCATCCTTAATACTTGAAGTGATCGCTCCTACTATACTTTGGCTAAGCTCATTAACTATCTCTTCACTATTATCATCTTTAGTTGCATTACTTACTATAGGCTCTTCATTTTTTTCTACAATTTCCTCTCCAAGAGCTTCTTGTATATCACTTTCTTTCAATGCATCAAAATCACTTATATTTAAATTTGGCACAACCACTTCCTCTTCATTTATTCCTAATTCTTTATCGTCTAAAATTGGTTCATCTTTAAAATCTTCTAAAACCTTGCTACTATTATCACTATCAATACCATAATCCAGCTCATCAAGTTGAGCTAGTTCTTCTTTGATTTGATCTTGAGTGCTTAAATTTGAAATAAAATCATCCATTTCATCTTGAACATCTTCTTCCACAACAGGAGCAAACTCCTCTAAATTTTCCTCTGATTCTTCATTATCTTTTGCTTGACCTAAAAATTCAGCATCCTCAGGAATATCATCAAAATCCATTTCTTTTTCTTGCTCTTCAACCACAGGAAGATCATCAAAGTCGCTTATATTAGCTTGTAATTCTTTGTTATCTTCTAAATCTTCATCATTTTTATCATCTAGTTCATCTAAACTAGGCTCAGTATCCAAAGCTGT
>NZ_MJYA01000064.1:22527-22835 GCF_001763075.1 Campylobacter sp. BCW_4321
TCTTCTTTTTCGCTTCCGCCATCTTCCAAAGTTAAATCTAAATCAGTTTGAATGTCTTCTTGATTCTGTTCTTTAGTTGTTTCTTTTTCTAAATTTTCATCTTCTAAATTTTGAGTTTCTAAAGTTTCGTTTGCATTATCATCTTGAGATTCGTTAAGCTCTTCTTGCATTTCTAATGTATTTGCTTTAGAATCGTTTAATAATTCTTGCTTTTTTATTTCTTCATTTTTGTCATCTTCTTTGATTTCTAAATCTTCATCATTTTTATCATCTAGTTCATCTAAACTAGGCTCAGTATCCAAAGCTGT
>NZ_MJYA01000064.1:22885-180564 GCF_001763075.1 Campylobacter sp. BCW_4321
TCTTCTTTTTCGCTTCCGCCATCTTCCAAAGTTAAATCTAAATCAGTTTGAATGTCTTCTTGAGTCTGTTCTTTAGTTGCTTCTTGTTCTAAATTTTCATCTTCTAAATTTTGAGTTTCTAAAGTTTCGTTTGCATTATCATCTTGCACATCATCATCAAAACTCAAATCTTCCATTCCATCTGAATTTATATCTAAAGAATTTTCATCAGGCAAATCATCTAAATTTAAATTATCTAAATCCAAGCTTATATCAGCATAAGGATTTTCATCATTGCTTAACATTGGCAAATCAATAGATGTATGTTTGTTTGTATCTTTATTATTAAGTAAATTTAAAAAATCTGTAGGTAAAAAAGGTTTTTGTAAAATTTGCGCATCTATATCTTCTACATTTTGGTTTCGCGGAGCTAAAAAAATCAATCTATCACATTTTTCTTTAAGAATTTTTAAAGGTGCTGGAGTATCGCTATCTACAACAATCACATCATAATTACCCAAATTTTCACTATAAGCATTAAGTTCTTCAAAATCATAAGACATTTTTTTAGCACTAAGGCTTACAAGTCTTGAAACTACAGGGTTTTCATTTAAAAGTAAAATTTTCATCACTTTAATCCTTAAAAAATAATCACTATTTTACGATAATTTCATTTATCCTTTCCTTAGGAGAAAAAAAGAGTTTGCATATGAGTAAAAAGTTCTAAAATTAAATTTTTAAAATATTGCATCATAACTAATAAAATAGCGATCAAAACTACAAAGCCTAAAGCTATCTTTATAGGATAGCCAATAACTAAAAGATTAAATTGTGGCATTGTTTTCATCAAAAGTCCAAAAATAACATCGGCTAAAAGTGAAATTCCAAGTATGGGAAAGCTCATAGTAAAACCTATGATGAAAATATTAAACATACCCATATTTAAATAATGCATTAAATTCTCATGCGGATAAAATCCACCTAAACTAATATAACCTAAAGAATGACTTAAAAACAAAAGCATTAAATGATGACCATCAAAAGCAAGAAAAAACATCAAAGCAAGCAAATTTAAAATTTGTGCCGTAATAGGCATACTCGTTCCAGAACTTGGATCTAATATACTTGCCATAGTAAATCCCATAGTAAAAGCAATCTGCTCACCTGCCATCATAATAATAGCAAAAATAATTTGAAGCATTAATCCTGCTATCATTCCAAAAATCACTTCACTAATAAGCTGTAAAACAAAAAAACTATCTAAATGCAAAGATTCTAATCTAGCCAAAGGATATAAATACATAGTCAAAAATAAAACTATAGTACTTTTTATCACCATAGGGATAGAATTATGTGAAAAAAAAGGAAAAAAAACTATAAGACCACTCATTCTAGCAAGAAGCAACATAAAAGTTACAACATTTTTATCGCCTAAATAATTAACAAATTCCATTGGCGTTTATAGTATAAGTTTTATCACAAAAACTTGCAAGCTTACTATCGTGAGTTACAAAAAATAAAGCTGCATCATTTTCTTTAACATAGGAAATTAAAAGTTCGATAACATTTTTAGCATTATTAAAATCCAAATTTCCAGTTGCTTCATCAGCAAAAATAATCTTTGGTTTTTTACAAAGCACGCGCGCGATACTCACACGCTGTTGTTGTCCGCCGCTAAGCTTTCCTATTTTTTGATGTAAAAGCGTATCAATACCTAATCTTTTTAAAATTTTCTCATCTAAATTTTGACCCGATAAAACACTAGCAAGTTCGATATTTTCTAAAGCTGAAAAACCTTTAAAAAGATAATGTGTCTGAAAAATAATACCAAAATCATAACGGCGAATTTTTAATCTTTCGTTTTCATCTATCTGATAAAGACTAGAACCTTTAAAAAAAACTTCACCTTTTTTTGGAATTAATAAAGAAGAAAGTATATGCAAAAGAGTAGATTTGCCACAACCGCTACTCCCTTGAATAGCAATGCAATCTTTAGTATTTAAAGCAAGATTTAAACCCTCAAAAAGCGGATAATCAAAACTATGGCTTAAATTTTCCGCTCTTAAGAGTTCCATTTTTAACCGTTTTTAAAGTTGTGCAGCAACTTCAGCCGCAAAATCTTCAGTTTTCTTTTCTAAACCTTCGCCAACTTCAAAGCAAATAAATTCGACAATTTTAATTTTTCCGCCAAATTCTTTTTCTTTTTCGGCAATTACTTGTTCTACGGTTTTTTTATCATCCATTACATAAAACTGACCCATTAAAGTAAGTTTGCTATCAAGTTGAGAATTATCTGCTATAAAGCTATTCATTTTACCTGGGATAATATTGTCCCAAATTTTTTCAGGTTTACCTTGAGCTTTAAGCTCTTCTTTGATTTTTTCTTCAGCTTCTTTTAAAATTGCATCGCTTAATTGTTTGCGACTTGCAAATTGAGGAATTTTATGTTCAGGTTTATTTGGATCTTTAAGTCTGCGTCTTTCTTCATTTTCTTTTTCAAGTTCAGCAACCAAAGCTTTGTATTCATTTTCAACAAAAGTCATATCCAAATCTTCATAACTTAAATAACTTGGTCTCATTGCTGCAATATGCATACAAATTTGTCTTAACAAATCTCTTGATTTTGAAGCCACTTCAGCGCTATCGCAAGCTGCAGCGATCACAACACCAACACGGCCATTTGTATGGATATAACCATTTACAACGCCGTTAGCACCTGCTTTTAAAGTTGCAAATCTTCTTACAACTAAGTTTTCTCCTATAGTTGCAATTTGACTTTTTAAATATTCTTCAAATTTTACGCCATTGATTGTGCTTGAATGAAGTTCTTCCACACTTTGCAAGCTATTGCTTTGAATATGAGCTGTAGTATCTTTTGTTAAAGCGATAAACTGATCATTTTTTGCCACAAAATCTGTTTCGGAATTAATCTCGCTTACAGTTGCGCTTGTAAAATCATCGCTTACTTTTACACTTACTAAACCTTCTGCAGCAAGTCTATCTGCTTTTTTAGCAGCCTTACCTAAACCTTTTTCTCTTAAAAGTTGTACTGCTTTATCAAAATCTCCATTAGTTTCACTCAAAGCATTTTTACAATCCATCATCCCCGCACCTGTACTTTCGCGGAGTTCTTTTACCATTGCAGCAGTGATTTCAGCCATTATTCTTGCTCCTCACCGAAGTCTTCTTCGCTCATCGCTTCATCTAAAACTTCTTTTTTCTCTTCATCGGTGATTTCTTTTTCTTCATTTGCTAAAGCTTCACCATCTTGTTCTCTTAAAGCTTTTCCTTCATTAATCGCTTCAGCCATTTCTTGACAGAAAAGTTGCACTGAACGAATTGCATCATCATTTCCTGGAATAGGATAAGTTACCAAATCAGGATCGCAGTTTGTATCTAGTGGAGCTACAACAGGAATTCTTAATCTATTTGCTTCTTGAACAGCAATTTTTTCCTTTACTGTGTCAACAACAAAAATCATATCAGGTTGAGTTTTCATATAACGAATTCCACCTAAATAAGCTAATAATTTTTCTTTTTTTCTTGTAAGCATTAAAGCTTCTTTTTTAGTTAAAAGCTTAATACTTCCATCTTCTTCCATTTTTTCAATTACTTCTAATTTTCTAATTGATTGGCGAATAGTACCAAAATTTGTCATCATACCGCCAAGCCATCTATGATTTACATAAGGCATACCGCATTTTTCAGCGTATTCTTTAATCGCTCCACCTGCTTGTTTTTTTGTTCCAACAAAAAGTATAGTTTTTCCTTCGGCAGCAGCGTCACGAACGATATTATAGGTATATCTAAAATATCTTAAAGTTTTTTGTAAATCAATTACATAAATACCTTTTCTCTCGCCAAAAATGAATTTTTTCATCTTTGGATTCCAGCGTCTTGTTTGGTGTCCAAAATGCACACCGCATTCTAATAAATCTCTCATACTAACCATGAGTTTCTCCTTATAAATTTAGCTTTATTCCTCCACATCCCTTAATTTACACAAGCTAAAAAGGATTGATGTGTGTGAAATGAAGCTAAGATTCTATCAAATTTAAGTTTAGTTTTTACTTATATATGTAGTCCTTGGTAAGGCTTAGATTATTATTGATTTCTTTTGTGATTAAAAATTGGAACAAATCCACGCTTCCAACACGAAAAGCAGAGGCACAAGAACGAAGGTATAAATCCCACATTCTTATAAATTCTTCATCATATTTTTCCCTTACCTTGTCCAATACTTTGTTAAAATTTTCATCCCATAAATCTAAAGTTTTTGCATAGTGCATTCTTAAACTTTCTGCTAAAAGAAGATGAAAATCCCACTCACTCATAGCGCTTACAACCTCTCTTAAAGAAGGTAAATATCCTCCTGGAAAAATATATTTATCTATCCAAGCATTTGTTTTTCCTTCAAACATGGCTAAAATAGAATGTAAAAGCATAGAACCTCCAGGTTTTAAAACTTGTTTTACTTTCATAAAATAAAGTCCCAAATTCTCTTTGCCTACATGTTCAAACATACCTACCGAAACAACTTTATCAAAATAATTTTCAAATTCTAAATCTTGATAATTTTGAAGTCTTATTTCTATTTTATCTTCAAGATCAAGTTCTTTTACTCTTTCCTTGGCTTTTTTACACTGCTCCTCTGAAATAGTAATTCCAACAACCTTAACCCCATACTTTTGAGCCGCCATAATAGAAAGCCAACCCCAACCACAACCTATATCTAAAAGCTTTTCTCCTTCTTTTAAATCAAGTTTTTTAAGAGTATGTTCTATTTTGTTAATTTGAGCTTCATAAAGAGTATTATTAGGCTCTTTAAAATAAGCGCAAGAATAGCTCATAGTATCATCAAGCCAAAGCTTATAAAAATCATTACCTATATCATAATGACTTTTAATATTTTTACTTTCCTGTTTTTGGGCTATTTTACTCAAGATATCCTCTGTATTTTTTAAAAAACGCTTATTTGAAAAATAATACAAAACTTTAGCTATTTCATCATAATCACCTTCTATTTCTAGTTTAGACTCCATATAATGTTTTGCAAAAACTAAACTCGTATCACTAAATAATTTTAAAAAAGGTATTTTTTCTTTGAAAATTAAAGAAAATTTAGCAGACTGATTACCCACATGAAATTCTTCTTGATCCCAAAATACAATTCTAAAATTTCCATAATTCCATTTTGAAAGAATAAATTTAATCATTTGTTTTTCAAGCATGACATACTCCAATTAATAAAAATTATTATTTGATAGTATCTCTTAATTAGGTTTAAAAATTAATAAAAATGAAGAAAAAATAAGATTTTTGCCATTATCATTAAATAATGGCAAAAAATGTAATATTAATGTAATTTAGACCAAACAGAACGCTTCCAACCTATAGCAAAAATACTTAAAATTACAAAGAATATCATTACATAAATTCCTGTAGTTTTTCTTTCTTCTTTTTTGCTATCACCCACTTGATCAATATAAGATACAACCTTAGCCTGTGCAGCTTCTGTTAAACCTACTCTTGGCATAGCGGTTCCTGGAAGAAGTTTTTGAGTGTTATTAATAAAATCATGTAAATATTGCTCACCACGAGATCTTATCATCATAGAAAGATCAGGCGGAACAGAACCTAAATAAGTTTTTAAATCATTTTGATTTGATGGAGTAAAAAAGCTATCGTATTTCATATCATGACAACGTCCGCAAGCCTCAATAAAAGTTGCTTTATCTTTAGCAAATTTTATATCTTTTTCCATTAAAGCCGCTTTTTGAGCACTATTTTCCATTTTAGCATATTTTGCCTCAACATCTTTCTTAATAGTAGCATCTTCATTGGCTTCAAATTTAACACTCACATCTTTAAGATAAGCAATTACATTGGCTATATTTGCATTTGTAGCTTCTTCACTTTCTCCTGAAGTATCTTTATTGTAAGCTGTCATAATAAAAGCATCACCAAATTTATGATCTACTTTTAAAGCAAGCGCAGGATGCATAATTAAAGCAGCTAAAAATTTTTCATCAAAAATAGCACCAGCTGCACTAAGATCAGGTGGTATTACTCCCATAGAAGAATCGGTAATATTAGCTGCTATTCCATCTTCTTTTACACCATGACATGCAAAACAGTTATTTTCAAAAAATTCTTTACCTTTTTTTGCATCACCCTTAGCAAAATCGATCTTTGCAACATCTGCCCAAAGTGTTTCAACTTTGCTTAATTCTTCTTTTGCTTTTTCAAGCTCTTTGTTTGCACTCTCTATTCTTTTAGCATCTCCTGAAGCTTGTGCATCTTTTAGAGCTAATTCTTTAGCTTCAACTATACCTTTTGCAAAAGTAGTATCTTCAACAGCAAAATCAAAATTTGCAGGAGCAACATGAGGTTTCATCACTGAATGAGCATAAGGCTCTACCCCCCAATATACAAGTGCAGTAAAAACTACTACAACTAAAAATATTTTTATTTCTCTCATTGTTTAGCTCCTTTTCTCTCCATAATAGTAATAACCGGTAAAACTACAATAAGTAAAAGTAAAAATACTATAGAAGCATAAAATCCTACCCAAGCATTTACACCTGTTGGAGGTAATTTTCCATAAACTGTTAAAACAATTAAATCAATAAGCAATATCCAAAACCAAATGAAAAATAAAGGTCTTTCATGAGCCGGTTTTACAACATCACTTCTATCAAGCCAAGGAAGCAAGAAGAAAATCACTTGAGCAATACCAAATGCAGCCAAACCTATATCAAAAGCTTTAATACCTGCAATATCAAAGAAAAATCCTCTTAAAACTTCATAACTCCATAAGAAATACCACTCAGGATAAATATGAGCTGGTGTTTTAAGCGCATTAGCCGGATCAAAATTAATTGGATCCATTGCAAATTCAAATTTAAAACAGACTAAATAAAAGAAGAAAATCATAAAAAAGCTTATATACATAAAATCTTTTGATAAAAATCCTGGCCAAAAAGGAATCACTTTAGAACCCTTTGTGTCACCTGCCATGTACTTTTCAGCCTCTAAGTCAAAGTCAAGTTCTTCAGAAATTTCATTATTAACATGAGGAATTCTTAAAGAATAGAAGTGAAATGCTATAATAGCAATGATAACTATAGGAAGCAAGCACACATGAAGCATAAAAAATCTTGTTAAAGTTGGATCAGAAACCGCATAATCTCCACGAATCCAAATCACAAGTTCAGGGCCAATAAATGGTATCCCTCCAAAAAGATTAGTGATTACTTGAGCTGCCCAATAACTCATTTGTCCCCAAGGAAGCATATACCCACTAAAAGCTTCAGCAGAAAATACAACAAACAAAAGCATACCGCTAACCCAAATCATTTCACGACCTTTCTTATAAGAACCGTAATAAATTCCTGTTAACATATGTATGTATATAATCAAAAATACAACAGAAGCGGCAACACCATGCATGTGACGCCAAAGCCATCCATAATCCACCTCTTGCATAATAGTCTTATTCACACTATCAAAAGCAAGTGCAGTATCTGGTTTATAATACATTACAAGTAAAAGTCCTGTAACAAAAAGCACTGCAAAAAGAGTGGTTAAAATAACCCCCATTGCCCAAAGAAAGTTAATTTGCTTTGGTATCCAATACTTTACCATTAAAACATCAAGTAGTTTATGTACTGCAAGTCTTTGATCAAGCCAATCTACAAGACCATTAGCTTTTCTAATTTGTGCCATCTTAAGCCTCCGCTATCATTTTTTTATATTCAGGACCCTCTTCGCCTAAAACAAGTTTGGTTCCATCGATCTTAAAAGGAGGAATTTCAAGAGGCTTTGGAGGAGGTCCAAAGACATTTTTTCCACTTGTGTCAAATTCTCCACCATGACAGGCACATTTAAACAATTGCTCGCTTGGTTGGTAAGCAGGTATACAACCCAAATGCGTACAAAGTCCTATAACCACAGTATAAGCTGCGTTATCTACCACAACATCACGTTTTTCATCTTTTGGCATACTCGCATCTTTTTTTAATATAAAAATAGGCTTTTTACGCCATTCTATAGTTCTAAGCTCTCCATCTTGCATTCCTGATAAATCTACTGTAGTAAAACCTGCAGCTTTGACACTTGGAAGTGGATCCCAAGTTTTTTTCATCGCAACAAGCGAGAAAACACCGCCTACAGCAGCTACGCTTCCAAATGCAAAGCCCATAAAGCTTCGTCTACTCTCAGATGTAGCCATAACTTGTCCTTTCGATTTTATTTTTTAACCAAGTTAAAAGTTTATCGAAATTAAAATAAATTTTTTCTTTGTTTAACAAATTTTGATATTTAGACAATAAGAGCAAAAAGAGAAAAAACAAGCACAGGTAAAGTTATCAAAAAGCCAAATTTAGAATATTGCCAAAAAGAAATATTAATGCCTTTTCTAGCCAAAACTCCAAGCCAAAGCAAAGTTGCCAAAGAACCTATTGGCGTAAGTTTTGGGCCTATGTTTACCCCCAAAAGATGCGCATAAATCATCAAGGAATCAAAAGAAAAATTCTCAAAATATTCTTTTAATGCCAAATCGCCGATTAAAACCATAGGCAAATTATTAAACACAGAAGATCCAAAAGCTGAAATCAAAGCCACACCAAAAATTCCACTCTTATCTTGCATCAAAAAAGCATAGCTTTTAACCAAAATTTCACTCACGCCTATTTTATGTAAAGCAAAAACCACCATATAAAGCCCAAAACTAAAAAGCAAAACTCCATAAGGTGCTTCAAAAAGAATTTTAACACTTTTTTTACCTTGAATTTTTAAAACAATAAGCCAAAAAATTCCCGCCCAAAGCAAAGCAAAAAAACTTATTTTAATATCAAAAATTTCACCTATAAAAAAACTGATCACAAAAAGAAGTAAAAATACTATGCAAAGAAAAAACAATTTCAATGAAATTTGCTCTTTTTTGACTAATTTAAATTCAAGCCTTTTAGGCAAAACTCTCCCATAAAGCATAAAAACCATAACTATAGTAGAAAGCAAAACAAAAAATTTGGCAAAAACATATTTTTAGCAAATTCTAAAAATTCTATCTTAAAATAATTTGCTGTAATAATATTGGTTAAATTTGAAATAACCAAAGCGTTTGAACTTGCATCACATAAAAAAGAAAGACTAAGCAAAAAAGAACTTAAAATAAAAACATGATTTTTACAATCTTTAAGAGTTGAAAATAAAGCTATAATAATAGGTGTAATGATTAAAATCGCTCCATCGTTAGCAAAAAATGCAGAAAGAAAAAAGACAAAAATCAACAAAAATAACATCAATTTTTTTGTGCTAATATAAATTTTTTCTTGATTTTTCTCTCTAGAAAAATGCAAAATTTTACTCGCAATAAAATCAAAAAATCCCAAAGCTTCCAAGCTAAAAGAAAGGATAATCAACCCAACCAAAGTTAAAGAACTATCCCAAACCAAAGAAAAAACAAAATAAGCGTCTGTAAAATCTACCAATTGAAAAATAAAAACAAAAAAAGCTCCCAAGCTAGAAAATACCCAAATAGGTAAATTCCATGGACGCCAAAAAAGTAAAATTAAAGTAGATAAAAAAATAAAAAAAGCAAGCATTTAAGCTTTTTTCTTTTGCATTTTGATATAAATTTGCAAAATATCCAACGCCGCAGGAGTGATTCCACTGATTTGACTTGCAGCAAAAATAGTTGGAGGTTTATGATGATTAAGCTTTTCTACAACTTCATTACTCAAACCGCTTACACTTTTAAAATCAAAATTTTCAGGAATTTTAAGCTCGCTAAGATTTTTCATTTTTTCTACTTGAGCTTTTTGCATACTGATATAATGATAATACTTTGCCTCATTTAAAATCTCTCTTAAGGAGTAATGATCCATAGTTTCAAACATAGGATCAAGTTTTTTTAATTTTTCTATATCAAAACTTGCTCTTGCGACAATTTTTTGAAGATTGACTATAGAAGAAATTTTATCTTCTCCTAAACTCTCTAAAAAAGCATTATTTTGGTTATTAGGTGTGAATTCTTTAGAAAGTAAAAATTCAAGTCCTTTTTGAAGATTGTTTGCGATATTTTGTATATAAGTAAAATCTTGCTCACTTAAAAGCCCTAAATCATAGCCATATTTTCCAAGTCTAAGTATAGCATTTTCTTCCCTTAAAAGCAGTCTAAATTCCGCTCTTGAAGTAAACATTCTATAAGGTTCTTTTGTACCTTTTACTACCAAATCATCAATTAAAACTCCTATATAAGCTTCATCACGCCTTAAAATCAAAGGCTCTTTCATATCTATGCTTAAACTTGCATTGATTCCTGCCATAAAGCCTTGTGCTGCAGCCTCTTCATAACCTGTAGTTCCATTAATCTGTCCTGCACAATAAAGATTTTTAATCTTTTTAAGTTCTAAAGTATGCTTAAGTTCAGTTGGCTCTATATAGTCATATTCTATAGCATAACCAAAACGGGTTATTTTAGCATTTTCAAAACCCTTTACAGAACGCAGCATTTGAGTTTGCACTTCATAGGGCAAAGAAGTAGAAAAACCATTGATATAATACTCCGTTGCATCGATAGTTTGAGGCTCTATAAAAAGATGATGACTTTCTTTGTCGCTAAAACGATTGATCTTATCTTCTATAGAAGGACAATACCTTGGCCCCACGCCTTCAATCTGTCCTGTAAAAAGTGGGGCACGATAAAAATTATTCTTAATAATCTCATGTGTAGTTATATTAGTGCGTGCGATATAACAAGGAAGTTGAGTAGGATTAAAATTTCTTGAACGAAAACTAAAAGCTTTAGGATTTACATCGCCATCTTGGATTTCAAGTGCGCTAAAATCAATACTTTTTGCATCCACTCTTGGGCAAGTTCCTGTTTTTAAACGCCCCATTTTTAAACCCAAAGTTTGTAGATAATTGCCTAAATTTACCGAAGCAAGCTCCCCTACCCTTCCTGCTTGAAGTTTATTTTCGCCTATATGAATGAGTCCATTTAAAAAAGTCCCTGTTGTAAGTATCACTTTTTTGGCAAAATATGTATTTTCTAAATTTGTTTTTACGCCTTTAACCTCATCATTTTCTACGATTAAAGCATTCGCTTGTTCTTGAGAAATTTCTAAATTTGGAAGTTTTAAAAGTTTATTACGTGCAATGATACGGTATTTATCCATATCAATTTGCGCCCTACTTCCTTGAACGGCTACACCCTTACTTTCATTTAAAATGCGAAATTGTATTCCCGCTTCATCAGTGATTTCACCCATAAGACCACCCATGGCATCAAGTTCTTTTACCAAATGCCCTTTAGCAAGCCCACCTATAGCTGGATTACAGCTTGCTGCTCCTATTTGCTCAATCAATGTAGTTAAAAGTAAGGTTTTTTTACCCATTCTAGCAGCAGCAGCACTTGCTTCAACACCCGCATGTCCACCACCTATAACAATGACATCAAACATATTTTGCCTTGAAAAATGTGAATTTTTAAAAGAAAGATTATATAATATTTAGACTTAAAACAAACTCGTTTTAAGTCTAACAAAAATTTATTTAGCTTCTTGGAGAGAGAAAATTAACTCATTATAAGTTTTATCTGCATCTTTGCAGAAATTTTTAAGCATCTCAACACCTTTATTTAAACCTTGTTGCTGTTCTACTCTTAAAAGATCACTATAAAGGCTTTCTATTGTAGAAATAGCGCTTTTATTTGGCATACGACGAACGGAATAATAGCCTATGATATTATTATTAATGTCTATTGATGGAGTTACATTTGCAAAAACCCAGTAGTAATTGTTATCTTTAGTTTTGTTTTTTACGTAAGCAAAAATTTCCTTACCCTCTCTCATATAATCCCATAAATATTTAAAAACAGTTTTTGGCATCTCTTCATGTCTTACTATATTATGAGGTTTATTTAAAACTTCACCCATGGTATAACCTGCATACTTTAAAAAATCATCATTTGCATAAACTATTTTACCTTTTAAATCTGTTTTAGAAGTAATTAAACTATCTTCTTGTAAAAAAATTTCTCTTGACATTTTCCCACCCTCTTAATTTATATTTTTAATTTTGCTAAGATTTCAGCACTTCTTTGCTCTAGTGATTTAATATCATTTACAATCGCATCATAAGCTTTTTGATCGATATAATCTTGACTTGATTCTTCTATTGCTTTTTTAGCATTATCTTTTATAAATTCTTTAGCTAAATTTAACTCAGTTTCAGAACTAAGTTCATTAATAACACCTTGAGCTCTCTCATCTTGACAAAGATTAGAAATTGGATCTACACTTTCAAGATTGAAATTTTGAGCCCCATTTAAATTTAAATATATATTTGATTTATAAAGAATATGATCGATTTTAACCACAGACAAAATCAATCTCTTTGCAAAGGATCCAAAATTAACACCAAGAGCACTACTATTTTCTTCTAGACGTTTAAAAGCTTGAGAAAATTTATTAATTCTTTCTTCAGATTCGCTAACAATGTTAAAAACTTGATCGCTGCCACTTTGGATATTTACAAAATCCTGTTGCATAGTCTGAATTGCAATGGAAATTTCGCTTGTAGATCTTTGAGTTCTTTCTGCTAACTTTCTAACTTCATCAGCCACAACCGCAAAGCCCCTACCATGTTCTCCTGCACGTGCAGCTTCAATAGCAGCATTTAAAGCTAGAAGATTAGTTTGATCAGCTATATCGCGTATTACTTCAACCACTGAAGTAATATTTTGGGAATTAGCTACAAAAGTTTGTACTGTTTCCTTGCTCGAATTTACAACATCCATTAAAGAACCCATAGCACTTTGCAAAGAATCCACCTCTGAGCCATTTTCTGTAGCTGTATGAGTAATAGCATCAACTGTATCATATACATTTTTCATCATGCTAATATCTTGATTTAATGAGCTAGAAATTTGAGACATATCTTTATTTTGATTTCCAAGGCTTAAATCCATTAAAGTTCTTGATAAAGCATTTTTAAAAGTGGATCTTGCTGTCACTTCTATATTTGCTAAAGCTTTATTTATAAATTCGATATTATGAGCAAAAATTCCTTTTAAACCTTCAGGCAAAGCTTTGCGATAAAATTCACCTTTTTGAGAACAAGAAATAGAAGTATTAATTTCCCTTAAGTAGGCTTCTAGTCCATCAATAGTATTGTTAAGATTATCTGCTATTTCGGCTAATTTTTTGCTTTTTGTTTTTACATATATCATTCTATTGTCAAAATTTCCTTCTTTTAACTCTCTACAAAGAACCAAAAGTTTATCTATCATCATTTGCTCATCTTTGTGTTGTCTAAGCAAATAAATCATTAAAACAGCGATTAAAATAAAAATTATCGCTCCAATATAAATATGAATAAAAATGGCACCCAAAACACCGATAATACTTAGAAAAATAGTTAATAATAATCCATTTTTCACCATAAATTTACCCCTTTTACTAAAAATTTTTTGAAGTCATAAATTAAAATAATACTTTAATAATATATTACTTTAATTTTTAGGGGAAGATTATATAATAAAAAAGATTAAATATATCTTATTTAGTTATCTTCTTGTAAGTTAAAAACAAGTTCATTATAAGTCATTTTATAAGAACTTACAATATCCATTAAAGCTGAAACTCCAGCATTAATGCCTGATTTTTGCTCTTTTTCAAGTAAAATTTTATAAACTTCTTCAATTATAGGAAGAGATTTTCTATTAGGCGCACGACGAACAGAATAGTAGTTGATGATATTTCCATTGGCATCAAATGAAGCACTTACATTTGCAAACACCCAGTAAAAACTACCATCCTTGGCTTTATTTTTTACAAATGCAAAAATTTCTTCTCCTTTTTGAATATAATCCCAAAGACATTTAAATACAGTACGTGGCATATCTTCATGTCTTACTATATTATGAGATTTATACAAAAGCTCATCGACTTTATAACCTGCGTATTTTAAAAAGTCATTATTGGCATAAATGATATTCCCCTTAAGATCTGTTTTAGAAGTAATTAAAGCATTTTCAGACAAAACTATTTCTTTCATAATTAAAACATCCCAATAAAACAAATAAATCAAAAATAGAATTATTACTAACAATAAACAATAAAAAGTATACTAAATTATAAAATTTTCAAAAAATATTTTAAATTTTATAATGCAAATAATGAGAAATTTTGTAACATTTATATAAAAAATTATCATATCATGTAAAAGAAAGTATTTCTAGATTTGTTTTTTTGTTAAAATTTACAATACGCATTGTTAAAATTATATTTCACAAAAGATCAAAAGGAGTGAATAAACTTGGAAACTTTAAGTCAAACTTTAGCTGAAAGAAAACCGCCTTTATATAAACGTATTATAAAAAGTCTTGGATTTTGGGTGATTATAGGCATTATTACAGGTATTATACTTGGTTATACAGATAAAGAATTAGCCATTGCTAGCAAACCAGGAGTTGATTATTTTATAGGTGCTTTAAAGGTTCTTATAGGTCCTATTATTTTTGTTACTTTGGTTTTGGGCATCATTAGTCTTGAAAGTTTAAAAAAAGTAGGTAGTATTGGCGCTAAAGCGGTTATCTACTTTGAAGTTGTAAGTACTTTAGCACTTGCTATAGGTATTTTTATGGCAAATGTTATGCAACCAGGCCATGGAATGAATCTTGATCCAAGTCAACTTGATACAAAAAGCGTTCAAAAATATATTTCTCAAACCACAGAAGTAAGCGCGAGCTCTGAGATCATGCATATTTTAAAAGATGCTATGCCTACTGATATTATCACGCCTTTTACAGAAGGAAAAACCATACAAGTTTTAGTCATTGCTATAATTACTGCTTTGATTATTTCTTTAATGAGAATAGAAGATAAACAGGCAATTCAAAGAGTTTTTGAAGTGGTACAAAATTTTGTTTTTAAAATTCTACAAATCATTATGTATTTTAGTCCTATTGCCGCCTTTTCAGCAATGGCTGTACTCATAGCTCAATACGGAATTGGCTCTTTGATCAACTTAGCATATTTACTTTTAGTAATGCTGATTTCATGTCTTGTTTTTATATTTGGAATCTTAGGCCTGATTTGTTATTTTGCAAAAGTAAATATCTTCAAATTTATGAGATTTATCTCAAGAGAAGTATTGATCGTTTTTGCAACCAGTTCAAGCGAGTCTGCGCTTGCTCCTTTAATGAGAAAACTAGAAAAAGCAGGACTTTCTAAAGCAACAGTCGGACTTGTTTTACCAACGGGATATAGTTTTAATCTTGATTGTACAAATATTTATCTAGCTATGAGCTTAATCTTTCTAGCACAAGCTTTCAATGTAAATTTAAGTTTAGCACACGAAATCAGTATTTTAATAGTATTAATGATAGCCTCAAAAGGTGCAGTAGGTGTAACTGGATCAGGTTTTATAGTGCTTGGAAGTACGCTTGCGGCTCTAGGAAATATGGAAATTTCAGAAGCAAATGCAACCTTAGCGCAAGTTCTACCAGTAGCTGCCATAGGTGTTCTTTTAGGTGTTGATAAATTTATGTCTGAAATGAGGGCTGTTGGAAATCTTTGTGGAAATTCAGTAGCAGCTTTAATCGTTGCTATCTGGGATAAACAAATTGATCGGGAAAAATTCAACTATGCTATGGATAATCCAGAAAAATTCCATAATGCTGGAATGAACTAATGGGTTCTTTGGAGGAAATCATATCGATTAACCTCCTCTAAAGTATTATCTTTTTTCCTAAATTGTTTTAAAAAACTTTCATTGAAATTAAAACTAAATCCAACTTGAACAACGGTATCATCAACAGTCTCTCTTGCGCTATAATCACGACGCAATAAATTTAAACTAAATACACTATAAGGAGAGTAAGATACTTGATAATTAGTTTTATCATTATCCTTGCTTATATCAAAAGCAAAAGCGGTGTAAGTTGGAATTACAAAACTCATTCCAAGCTGTAAATTTTTTTCTGCTTCATTGGGTATGTAATAATTACTATAAGCCTTTATAAATTTACTATAACCAAACTCTGCACCAAAGCTTTTAGTATCTTTTTGTTCCTTTTGTTTGTCAATAAAACCATTAACTCCAAATAAAAAATCATCTTTTTCATAACGATTGATTAAGCCCCCTGAGTAATTATAATTATCTTGAGCCACAAAAAGTTCTTTTTGAAAAAGCAAAGAATTATTCTCTCCCTCATAAAGAGAACTTAAATTTTTAACCTGCGCGTTTTCGTTTTGAAAATCTAAATTCCCATCTGTTTTATCTATACCATTATTATTTTCTAAAGTTTTTGAAAGCAAGCTATCAAAAGTGCTTTTAAAATCCACATTCTCTTCTTGAATTTTTGGAGCTTCTTTGGTATTTTTATAATCAAAGTGCTCCCAAGAATTTTGATTATTATTTTTTGCTAAAGCCTCTGTAAGTTCATCGGCATTGAGTAAAGAAAACAATGCTATTATATAAAAAATACCCCTCATTATTCTTATATTCCTTATTATTTCTTGTTTGAGTATTTATTATAAAAAAATAATATAAATAAAAATTCCACAAAGACTAAAAATTAAAATTAGCAAATTTAAAGTAAATAAGTGTATAATTAAAATAAAAAAGGGTTATTAATGCAAAAAGACAACCTCATAGCTTTTGTTATTTTTATTATCAGTGCTATCGCATTTGTTATTTGGGGATTTGGTTATATTTCGCAACATCAACTCATTCTTTTTATTCTTGCTTCTATATTTGGCATTTTTATGGCATTTAATATAGGTGGAAATGATGTAGCCAATTCTTTTGGAACAAGCGTTGGTGCAAAAACAGTAACCATTAAACAAGCTTTAATTATAGCAGCTGTTTTTGAGCTAAGCGGAGCAATCTTCGCAGGCGCAGAAGTTACTAAGACCATACGCAGCGGTATTGTTATTTTTCCAAATTCTTTAGATCCTATGCTTTTTGTTATCATTATGCTTGCTGCACTTTTAAGCTCTGGGGTTTGGATTTTTATTGCAACCAAGAAAGGCTTACCTGTATCAACCACACACAGTATAGTTGGTGGGATTGTAGGTGCTAGCATTATGATGGGGCTTTTAAAATTTGATGGGATCCAAACACTCTCTATGGTTAAATGGAGTGAAATTTTAAGAATAGCTATTTCTTGGGTAGCTTCTCCTCTTTTAGGGGGTATTGTAGCTTATATTATTTATTCATATATTGATAAGAAAATTTTAAAACCATCAGAAAAACTAAATGACGATTTGAAAAATATCAAAAAAGAAAGAAAAAAATTCAAAGAAAAATATTTTTTAAATTTAAAAACAAAATCCCAAGAAGAACAAATTAAAGAACTTTCCGCTATAGCTTTGGATGAAGAAGAACAAGAAAATAATTTCTATAGAAATAAAATGAAGGAATTTAAGGATCAAGAAAAAGATATAGATATTTACTCTATTTTAAAAACTCATATGCCAATCATTGCTTGTATTGCTGCTGCTATCATTTCGGCAATGTTTTTATTTAAAGGTTTAAATAATGTTAGCACTTTGGATATTTTACAAAACTTTTGGATTATCGGAATTATAGGAACTATAAGTTATGTTGTAACATTTGCTATAGTCAAAATCGTTAAAAAAACAGAACTTAATAAAACTACTGATAGAATTTTCTCATGGTTTCAAATATTTACAGCTTCTAGTTTTGCATTTTCACACGGAGCCAATGATATAGCCAATGCTATAGGTCCTTTTGCAGCGATTTTAGATGTCTTAAAAAACGGCACAATTAACGCGACTTCTCCTGTACCTTTTGCTGCTTTAGCTATGTTTGGAGTTGCTCTAGTTGTAGGACTTTGGTTTTTAGGTAAAGAAGTGATTACCACAGTGGGTTCAAAACTTGCAACCATACGCCCTACTACTGGATTTTCTGCAGAACTTGGTGCAAGCATAGTTATACTCTTAGCTACACAATTTGGAATTCCTGTTAGCTCCACCCATATACTCATAGGTGCTATCTTGGGTATAGGAGTGTATAATAAAAATGCAAATTGGATTATGATGAAGCCTATAGGATTGGCTTGGATTATCACTTTACCAGCCGCTGGTATTATGGCAGCACTTGTATTTTTAGGATTTAAACTATCTTTAGGAATTTAAGTAAAGCTTATTTTTCTAAAATATTTTTTCCTTTAATTATATGCATTTTAATCTTTCCAAAAAGTTTATCCTCAGAATAAAGAGAACTTTTTGGAGCAAAAATTTCTTCATTCTCATCAAAAAGAACTAGATTAGCTTCTTTTCCGACTTCTATAACTCCACTATTCAAACCTAAAAATTTACTAGGATTTTTACTTGTAAATCGACAAAGCTCTTGCCAATTTAAAAATCCTTCTTTGATTAAAAAAGTATAACAAAGACTTATAAATTCGCATACGCTATGAATTCCAAAAGCCGCTTCATCAAAAGCTAAATCTTTTAAAGAAATTGATTTTGCACTATGTAGGGAAGTTAAAAAGCTAATCTTTCCTTCTTTTAAAGCCTCTCTTAAAGCCAAAACATCTTCTTTGCTTCTTAAAGGTGGCATAAGTTTCGCAGCAGTATTAAAATCTTCACAAGCACTATCATCTTTGATAAGATGATGAATGCTTACAAGTTTTAAATCCTTTTCATCTAATAATACTAAAGAATCTTTCAAACTTAAAAGATCAAAAATAACTTTATTTTTATAAAATTTAGCCAATTCTTTCATTTTAGCTATCTGGCTAGTTTCAGCGATTTTACTCATGCCTATAAGCCCTAGCTCAAAACTCATTTCACAATCATTCATCACTCCATTATCATCAAAATCCTTATCATAACAACGCACAAAAATTGGAGAGTCTTTCATAAAAGCATATTGTGAACTTACTTTTAAAGTATTTGCATCTAAAGAGCTGTCAAGTTCTAGAGCACAAGCACCTTTATTTAAAAGAGTGGCTAAATTTTTAAGCTTGCCGTTTGTATCCTTAACCCGCACACTTGAAAAAATTTGCATCTTTCTTTGAGCTAAATTTTGTAAAAATAAAGCAAAACTTTCTTCATCAAAATCCATGCAATCACGCAAAACTATACTAGAAATTCCTCCTTTTAAACACTCATTTTCCAAAAGCTCTAAATTAGCTAAAGAAAATTTATCGTTTTTTAAACTCACACACAAATCCACAAAAGATGGAAGTAAAGTCATACCTTTAGCATCTAAAATTTCTTCGCCTTTTAAATTAGAACCAATATTGGTAATTTTTCCTTCTTTAATCTCTATATCTTGTAAAGAATTTCCATAAATTTTTGCATTTTTAATTATCATGATTTTTCCTTAATCATTTTGCTTTAATAAATTCTGCGTTGCTTCTTGCACGCTTTTACCCTTAAAAATTGCCACTACTTCATTTACAATAGGTGTATAAATTCCTTTCATTTTTGCTAATTTTTCTATGGCATAAGCAGTTTTTACACCTTCTGCTACTTCATTAAGTTCGGCTAAAATACTATCTAACTTTTGATTTTGCGCCAGTTTTAAACCCACTCTATAATTTCTTGATAAAACACTCGTTGCAGTTAAAAACAAATCCCCTGCTCCACTTAACCCTAAAAAAGTTTCTTCTTTAGCGCCAAAAAATTTACCAAAACGGTGCATTTCTATAAGTCCTCTTGAAATCAATGCTGCTCTTGCATTATTGCCAAGTTTTAACCCATCACTAATCCCACTTGCAATCGCCAAAACATTCTTATAAGCACCACAAATTTCAGCACCACGCACATCATTATCAATATAAGTTTTAATAAAATCAGGGAAAAAACTTGCAAATTTTTTACAAAGCCCTTGATTTATCCCACTAATCATCAAAGCAGTAGGAAGTTTTTGCATTACTTCAGCAGCAAAAGAAGGACCACTTAAAACACAAAAATTTTCTTTTGGTACAAAATCTAAAAAAATTTCATCTAAAAATTGACAACTTTGATCTTCTATGCCTTTTGAAGCAATTAAAATTTTTTGTCCCTTGTTGATAAAATTTTCTTTAAGCCAAGCACGCATTCCTTGAGAACTTAAAGCAAAAATAAGATATTCACATTCTAAAGCTTCTTTTATACTAACAAAATCTTCTAAATCACGCTGATGCAAAGAACTGATAAAGCAATTGTGATTTTCTTTTAAGGCTAGATGTAAAGCACTGCCCCATTTTCCCGCACCAATAACCGCTATACGCATCAACCAAGCTTTGCTTTTAAAATTTCATTTACTTTTGCAGGATTAAAAGCTCCTTTGCCTTCTTTCATTACTTGACCCACAAAAAATCCAAAAAGCTTCTCTTTACCACTTTTATACTCTGCAACCTTATCAGCATTTGCATTTAAAATTTGTTCAATCACCGCTTCTATGGCTGAGTCATCACTTACTTGCTTAAGTCCTAGCTTTTCTATAGCTTCATCAATTTCCATGCTAGTATTTTCAAACACAAAAGCTAAGACATCTTTAGCCGCTTTTGCACTGATAGTGCCATCTTCTATGCGTTTAATTAAAACTCCAAGCTTTTGAGCATCTACGGGAGAATTTTCTATAGTCAATTCTCCTTTTAAAAGTCCCATAAGTTCAGTATTTAACCAATTTACACAAAGCTTAGGATTTAAATTTTGAGAAATAAGACTTTCAAAAAAACGACTCATTTCTAAAGAACTGATTAAAACCTCAGCATCACTTTCTTTTATACCAAGCTCGTCTATAAAGCGTGCTTTCTTCTCATCAGGAAGTTCAGGGATTTTAATATCCAAAAACTCATCTTTTAATAAAACAGGCAATAAATCAGGATCTGGAAAATAGCGATATTCTGCCGCTTCTTCTTTACCACGCATACTTCTTGTAACTAAATTTGTTGTATCAAAAAGTCTGGTTTCTTGAACTACTTCTTGTTCGTAAGTTCCATCTTCCCAAGCCTCACTTTGTCTTTTTACCTCATATTCTATAGCTTTTTGGATAAAACGAAAAGAATTAAGATTTTTAATCTCTACCCTAGTATAAAGTTTTGTATCACCCTTAGGTCTTATACTAACATTTGCATCGCATCTAAAACTTCCTTCTTGCATATTTGCATCTGAAATGTCTAAAAAGCGTATGATAGAATGAAGCTTTTTAAGATAAGCTACTGCCTCATCGCTACTTCTAAGCTCAGGTTCGCTGACAATCTCAAGCAAAGGAGTTCCTGCGCGATTTAAGTCCACTTTAGAAAAATTATTTTCGTGGATATTTTTACCTGCATCTTCTTCTAAGTGTGCTCTTGTAATACCTATGCGTTTATTTTCACCCTTTACATTGATAAAAAGCTCACCCTTTTCTACTATAGGGATATCAAATTGTGAAATTTGATAAGCCTTAGGTAAATCTGGATAAAAATAATTCTTACGATTAAAAACACTTTTTTTATTAATTGTTGCATTGACAGCTTTTCCAAAAGCTATAGCTTTTTTTACAACCTCTTCATTTAAAACAGGCAAAGCTCCTGGTAAGGCCAAACAAGTGGGACAAACATTGGTATTTGGAGCTTCTCCAAAAGAAGTTGCACATGAACAAAAGATTTTTGTTTTAGTATTTAATTGAGTATGAACTTCAAGACCTATAACTACTTCAAACATAAAATTTCCTTGAATTTTTAAATGCTTTATTTTATCTTTTTTTCTTTTAGAAAAGGCTTTAAATATTAGACTTTGATTTGTATTTGTTTAATTTTAAAATTATGAAATTATAAAACAACTATTTTTTCTGATTTTTAAGTTCATAGTTTTCTATAAACAACATAAAAACCAAAAATAAAAGCAGGCTAAAAATAAACCCCAAAACAAGATAAAAATAAGATATAAATTTAAAAAGGAGAAAAAAGGTGCACAAAAGCATTAAAGCTAAAGATGCACCTTTAAAAAATTCTAAAATATAGATCAATGACCTTCCTCAACAACAGTTGCACCCGCTAAATATACATAAGTTAAAATCATAAAAATAAAAGCTTGTAAAAATGCCATAAAAGTTAAAAGCACATAAGCAGGAAGCGGAGCTATATAAGGAACTAAAGCTAAAATTACCATCAAAAATAAATCGTCACCTTTAATATTTCCAAACAAACGGAAGGACAAAGAAACCACACGAGAAAGATGAGAGACTATCTCTATAGGAAACATCAAAGGAGCTAAAAGTTTAATAGGTCCCATGAAATGAGCAAAATACTTTACAAAACCTTGTGCCCTAATACCCTCAAAATGATAATATACAAAAACTATAATAGCCAAGGACAAAGTCAAATTTAAACTTGCAGTTGGAGCGTGAAAACCAGGTATTATACCTATAATATTACTAAAAAACACTATAATCCCCAAAGTTGCAACCAAAGGAAGATATTTTCTTGCACCTTTTTCACTTCCCATGGTATCTCTACCCATAGATAAAACTCCCTCTAAAAAAGCCTCACCTAAATTTTGCATACCGCGTGGAACAAGTTGCATAGAACGAGTAGCCATCATAGCCACTATAACAGCAATTAAAGCTACCAAACCTATGTGAAAAAAATAAGAAAAAGTATGACTTGCATCAAGCAAAGAGCTAAATAAAAATAAATCTTTCATGGTTTCCTCAAAAATTTTATTCTAAACTCGAAATTTTAGCAAAATCTTACTTATATTTTAATGAAAATTTACATCCATTCTAAAACTTGCGAAAGTTCTTTAGCAACAAAACACGTAAGCCCTATATCTTCCAAAGGCTTAGAAGGAACAATGGCATTTTTAAATTTTTGCATTTTAGCTTCTTTTAAACGCGTATCAAGGCTAAAAACCTCTCTAATTTCTCCATTTAAACTAAGCTCCCCTATAAAAATACTATCTTTGCTCAAAGGGCGATTTTTAAAACTTGAAATAATAGCTGCAACCACAGCCAAATCCGCAGCAGTTTCACTTACTTTTACTCCGCCGCTAATATTTACAAATACATCATAATGTCCTAAAGGAATTTCAAGCTTTCTTTCAAGCAAAGCCAAAAGCATATCTAAGCGATTTTTTTCATATCCCGTAGCGCTACGCTTTGGATAAGAACTTTCACACACTAAAGCTTGAACTTCTAAAACCAAAGCACGAGATCCTTCCATCACAACCCCTAAAGCGCTTCCTGAAATAGCCTTTCCACGAGTAAAAAAACGATTTGCCAAATCTTTTGCGCTGATCAAACCTTTAGCAGTCATCTCAAAAATACCTACTTCATTCGTTCCACCAAAACGATTTTTAAAGCCTCTTAAAAGTCTAATTTCTTTAGTGGCATCTCCTTCAAAATAAAGCACCACATCTACCATATGTTCAAGAACCCTAGGTCCTGCTATAGCACCTTCTTTAGTAATGTGCCCTATGATAAAAGTACTGATATTATAAGCCTTGCTAACACGCATAAGTTCAAAAGTAATCTCACGCACCTGAGTGATGCTTCCTGCTGCTGAAGTGATTTTATTTGAATAGAGAGTTTGTATAGAATCAATGATAAGAATGTTATAATCTTTTTTGTGCAATTCTTCTAAAATATTTTCAAGGCAAAGCTCAGTAAGTAAAAATAAATTTGGAGTATTAGCCTCAAGACGATCGGCTCTTAATTTAATCTGAGCTTTACTTTCTTCGCCACTGACATAAAGCACTTTTTTACCCTGTTTAGCTAAATTTGAAGCAATTTTTAACAAAAGCGTAGATTTTCCTACGCCTGGACTTCCACCTATAAGCACTAAAGAACCTTCAACAAGCCCTCCACCTAAAACCAAATCAAGCTCATTATCATCTGTGCTGTATCTTGTAAAATGTTCTAACTCCACATCTTCAATACAAACAGCTTCACTTGTTTTCATACTAACTTGTGCAAGCTCTTTTAAAACTTTAATTTGCTCCGCTTTTAATTCTATAAAACTATCCCAAGCTCCACAATCAGGACATTTTCCAAGCCATTTGCTTTGTTGATTTCCACAAGCTTGGCATTCAAAAAGTGCTTTATTCTTTGCCATTATTCAAAAATAGGATCTAATAAAGTATCTAAATAAGCACTTGCATTAAATTCTTGTAAATCCGTCATTTGCTCACCTACGCCTACATAAAAAATAGGAAGTTCAAGCTCTCTTGCTATGCTAAAAAGCGCACCTCCTTTAGCAGTCCCATCAAGCTTTGTGATAATCACGCCATCAAGTTTTACAAGCTCATTAAAAGCTTTAGCTTGTAAAATTCCAGCATTTCCCTGTGTTCCATCTAAAACTAAAATTTTTCTATGGGGTGCACCTTCTAAAGCCTTGTTTGAAATTCTTACAATTTTTTCAAGCTCATGAGCTAAATTTTTTTGATTTTGCAAACGCCCTGCTGTATCGATAATAACCCTATCAAAATCCTTTGCTTTTGCTTTAGAAATGGTATCAAAAGCAACCGCTGAAGGATCATGCCCTTGCGCAGTTAAAACTATATCTACATCCACTTTTTGCGCCCAAAGTTTTAATTGCTCAATCGCACCTGCTCTAAAAGTATCACACGCTCCTAAAATCACTTTTTGATTTTGGTTTTTATATAAATAAGCAAGTTTGGCAATACTTGTTGTTTTTCCTGCTCCATTTACTCCTAAAATAAGCTCTACAAAAGGTTTTTCTTGATTGATTTCTTTTTTTTCATAAAGAAAATAAGAACCCATAACACGCTTTAAATCTTCTTTTTTTACTTCATTTTGAGGTGGTAAATAATAAACTATCTCTTCAACTATTTCATAACTTACATCTGCTTCAAGCAAAATTTCTTCAAGCAAATCTTTGGTTATCTTTTTATTCTCTCCTTTAACTCCAATAATATTTTCAAGAGTTTTTGTAAGTCCTTTTTTAAAAAAATTAAACATTAAAGTATAGCCTTTTGTATATCGATTTCTAGCATTTCTTCAGGAATAAGCCCTAAATACTGATTAATCAATTTAGAATGCTTGTTGTAAAGAAACATGGTAGGAATTCCATTTACCCCACCTAAAACTTTAGCTAAAAGATAGTTATTTTCACCATTAGAGACTTTATAAGATATTTTATGTTGTTCTATAAATTTTTGAATCTCCTCATTAGACTTATCCTCTAATAAAACTCCAACTATATTAAAATCATTGTTATACTTTTCTTGCAGTTTGTTAAGATGAGGAATTTCCGCAATACAAGGAGTACACCAAGTAGTAAAAAATACAAACAAAGTTGCCTTATTTTCATCGTTGAAATTTAAAACGGCATTTTCTTTTTTTACTGAAATTGATCCTCCATCAATCAAATTAAGTTTAAAATTCATATCATCACTTTGATTTATACTTGCCTCGGTGCTTAAATTTACATCATTTTGCTGTTTTTCTTTATCATTGCTACAAGCAACAAATAAACAAGATATTACCACTAGTAAAAGTATTTTTTTAATCTTCATTATTTATCAATCCTTTATTCTTCTTTATAAAAATGCTAAAATTATAACATATATAAGATAATATTTTTTTAAAGGCATATTAATGGAAAAAACAGATTTTAGGGCATTGCAAAAAATACGCCTTTTCAAACATTCAAAACTAAATTTCAAACAAGATTATAAAATATTTAAAGAATGTCTTAAAATAATAAAACTATTTAAAGCTAAAAATATTTTAATTTTTATTCCTTTGCATTATGAACCAAACTTAATAAAATTTCGCCATATTCTTAATAAAAATTACAAACTTTTTGTTCCATTTATGCAAGATAAAAGTTTAAAAATTGTAAAATTAAGATTGCCTTTTATTAAAAAAAGGTTTGGGGTTTTAGAGCCTATAGATTCTTTTTTTAAAGCAAAAATTGATTTAGCCATTGTGCCTGTAATTGGCGTCGATAAAAATTTAAAAAGAATAGGACATGGGCAAGGTTTTTATGATAGATTTTTTGAAAATTTAAATTACAAACCTCATATAATATTTGTCCAAAGTATAGATGCTTTAAGTCAAAATAATCTAACACAAAAGCATGATATTTCAGGAAAATTATACATAAACCCTTATAAAAAATATTACAAGAAAGAAAGAAAAAATGATAGAATCACTTATCGCATTTATAGCCGCTATAGTCGGACTCGGTATAGGATATTTAGTTGCAAAAAAAATCAATGATGCCAAATATGAAATTTTCGTAGAGCAAGCTAAAGCTAAAGCCAAAGCTATAGAATACGAAGCAGAGCTTATTTTAAAAGATGCAAAAAATTCAATTCTTAATGCAGAATTAGAAGTTAAAAAAAAATATGAAGAAAAAACTCACAAAATTCAAAAAGATTTTAATCAAAAATTTGATGATCTTTCTAAAAAAGAACAAAAACTTCAGCAAGAAGAAGAAAAACTAAAAGAAGATAAAGAATACCTTTGCAAGTCACAAAAACACATTCAAGACTTACAAACTGATGTTGATAAATTAAAAAATAAATATCAAGAAAAACTTGAAGATGTTTTAAAAATTTTAGAACATTCTACAGGACTTACACAAAATGAAGCCAAAAAAATCATTCTTAAAAAAGTAGAAGAAAATTCTCGCGAGCAAATTGCACATATAGTAAGAAAATATGAAGAAGAAGCAAAAAATGAAGCCAAAAGAAAAGCTAATTTCATCATTGCTCAAGCTACCTCTCGTTTTGCAGGTGAATTTGCAGCTGAAAGACTTATCAATGTTATTAACATTAAAAACGATGAACTTAAAGGACGTATCATTGGTAAAGAAGGACGCAATGTTAAAACCTTAGAAATGGTTTTAGGTGTTGATATTATCATCGATGATACACCAGGTGCTATTATAGTAAGTTGTTTTAATCTTTATCGCCGTGCTATTGCTACAAAAGTTATAGAGCTTTTAGTTGAAGATGGCAGAATTCAACCCGCGCGCATAGAAGAAATTCACGAAAAAGTATGCAAAGAATTTGATAGTGCTATTCTAGAAGAAGGCGAAACCATAGTTATGGATCTAGGTTTAAATAAAATACACCCTGAAATTGTAAAACTCATAGGAAAACTCAAATACCGCGCAAGCTATGGACAAAACGCTTTAGCACATTCTTTGGAAGTAGCTCACCTTGCAGGAATCATTGCTGCTGAGTGCGGTGGGGATGAAAACTTAGCACGTCGTGCGGGAATTTTACATGATATAGGAAAAGCATTAACCCATGATTTTGAAGGATCTCATGTGGATTTAGGCGCAGAACTTTGCAAACGCTATAAAGAGCATCCTGTAGTAATCAATGCTATTTACGCACACCATGGACACGAAGAAGCTGCAAGCATAGAATCAGCAGCTGTTTGTGCAGCAGACACTTTAAGTGCTGCACGACCTGGAGCTAGAAGAGAAGTGTTAGAAGCTTTCTTAAAAAGAGTCAGTGAGCTAGAAGATATCGCTAAAAGTAAAGAAGGGATTAAAAATGCCTATGCAATCAATGCCGGAAGAGAAATTCGCGTCATAGCCAATGCTCAGCTTGTTAATGATGATGAAAGTGTACTTTTGGCTAAGGAAATAGCAGCTGAAATTCAAGAAAAAATGCAATATCCTGGCGAAATTAAAGTCAATGTTATACGTGAACTTAGAGCTGTAGAATACGCTAAATAAGGTTTATTATGCAAGATATGATTGATACTTTAATAAAATATGGTTATATTGTTTTATTCTTTTACTCTTTAGGAGGTGGAATGGTTGGAATTTTAGCTGCAGGAGTTTTAAGTTCTCAAGGAAAAATGGATCTTAGTTTTTGCATTACTCTTGCTTTTATTGCTAATACCATAGGTTCAACTTTGCTTTTTATACTTGGAAAATATTATAAAAAAGATATTATGCCTTATTTTAAAAAACACCGACGCAAACTAGCCCTTGCTATGATGAAAACAAAACAACACGGAATTATTTTACTTGTAACTCAAAAATTTATTTATGGTTTAAAAACTTTCATTCCCATAGCTGCAGGTATGGCAAAATATAATTTTATTAAATTTTTTATTATCAATACTCTAGCTAGTTTGGCATGGGCTATTGTTCTAGGTTTTGCTGCTTATACTTTTGGGTATGTTATTGAAGCAATTTTTGATAAACTGAGTTTATATCCTTATACTGCTCCTTTATTTTTATTATTTTTAGCTGGAATAATTTGGTTTTATTTAAGTAAATTTTCCAAAAAATAATGTCTCTATGGAATTCTTTTTTTTACTCTTTTAAAGAATTTCATTATTTATTTTTATCTGTTGTTATTATTTTTATTTTTAATATCCTTTTAGAATATAATAATTTTTTAAACTTTAAAAACCAAAAACATTACTTTATAAGTAAAGTTCTATTAACGCACCAATATATAAAATATAATAAAAAAAATAAAAAATACTGGGTTTTAAAGCTACAAACTGAAAACTTCACTTTTTATACTACAAGTTTTAAGGATTTAAATTTAAGCAAGAATCAACTTTTAAGCCTTAGAATTATCACCCATAATATTAACTTTAAAGACTATCTGAGCAAAAGTTTTTATGCACCTTCTTATGATTTTAAAAAATTAAAAGAAAAAGAATACAATCCCATTATATCTTACTTCTTAAATCAACATACAAATGAAAAAATTAAAGAATTTTATGGTGCTTTATTTTTTGCACTGCCCATATCTTTAGAGCTTAGAAACGATGTAAATTACTACGGCATAGCACACCTTATAGCAATTAGCGGTTATCACATAGGCTTACTTTTTAGTTTAGTTTTCTTTATTTTAGCTCCAATTTATAGTTTTTTCCAAAAAAGATATTTTCCTTATAGAAATTTACGTTTAGATTTAAGTATTTTAATTTTTACACTACTTTTAGCTTATGCTTATTTAATAGGGTTTGTCCCTTCTTTTGTGCGCTCCTTGATTATGGCTTTTTGGGTTTTTTATCTATTGTGTAAAAATATAAAAATTATTAATTTCTTTACACTTTTTTGTAGTATTTTATTGTGCATTTCTCTTTACCCTAGACTTTTATTTAGCATTGGATTTTTATTTTCTATTTTAGGTGTTTTTTATATTTTTTTATATATGCATCATTTTACAAATAAATTTAATAATCTTATAAATATTATTTTGCTTAATATTTGGACTTTTTTTGCTATGGTTTTACCTGTGCTTTATTTTTTTCCACTTATAAGCTACCAACAAATTTTAGGTATTATTTTGAGTGGAATTTTTGTAATATTTTATCCTTTAGTATTATTTTTGCATCTTATAAACTATGGAGATTTGCTCGATTTTATCTTAGATGAATTTTTTAAATTTAAAATTTATGGAACTAATATCCATATCCCGTTTTGGATTTTTATAAGTTATCTTATTACTTCTTTAATCTCTGTGCGATTTAAATATCTAGCTTTTCTTTGTATTTTTGCGAATTTTATTCCCTTCATTATGATTGTGATTTAGAAAATAATAGAGTTTAAGCCCAAAAAGATAAATAATCCAAGAAATATAAATCCAAATAAAAAAGAATAAAATAGTAGAAAAAGATCCATAAACACTAGCGTATGTTTTATTATATACCACATAATATACAAATAAATTTTTTCCTATATACCAAATAGCACCCGCTCCAAAAGATACTAAAGCTAAACTTTTAAGAGTTCCCTTATGAACAGAACTTGAATAAGATATAAAAAATAAACCCCAAATAATTACAAAGGGTAAAATTTCAAAAAAATTAAACCCTATTTTATAATCATCTAAAGTTTGTTGGATAAAACCTGAAATATAAAAACTAAGCCCAAGCCCTAAAGGAACAAGAGTCAAAAGAGTCCAATAAGAACTAATGCTTTGCCAAAGTCCTTTAGGTTCATTTTTAGTAATGCGATTGATTACAAAATCATAGCCTGAAAAAAAAGCTAAAGAAGTAAATGCCATAGCAATAAGACCTACAATACCCAAATTTACACTATTTTTTAAAAAAGTATCAATGTAAGTAGCAACAATATCTTGTTGCGTTGGTATTAAAAAAGCAAAAATTACTTGCTTTGCTTTTTCATAATAAGCTTTAAAACTGGAAATTTGCGTAAAAACAGAAAAACATACAAATAAAATAGGTATTAAAGATAATACAGTATAAAAACTAAGCGCTGCTGCATAATTTAAAATTTCCTTATCGCGCAAATTTAGCAAAATAGTAAAAAAATTTTTCACCTTCTAAAGTCCCATTTTAAAAGGATTTAATATATTATTTGGATCAAAAACTTTTTTAATATTTCTCATTAAATTCATTTCGGCTTCAGAAAAAGCTAAATTCATAAAAGGTGCTTTAGAGAGTCCGATACCATGCTCTCCGCTTAAAGTTCCTCCAAGTTTCACTGTTAATTTAAAAATCTCTTCTACAGCTTCGTAGCCTTTTTTCACCTGCTCTTTATCATTTTTATCAGGAATCATAACATTAGTATGCACATTTCCATCCCCTGTATGCCCAAAACAAGGAATTTTAAAACCATATCTTTTAGAAATCTCATCTATACCTTCAAGCAAAGCAGGTAGTTTAGAACGCGGAACTGTAATATCTTCATTAAGTTTTAAAGCCCCATACATGGCAATACTTTGAGAACAATTCCTTCTAGCAAACCAAATATCTGCGGCTTCTTGTTCATCTTTTGCTATTTTAAATTCACTAGCTCCAGCTTCTAAAAAATAATATTCTAAATTTCTTAAATCCTCATCAATAGCTTCTTTAACATTACCATCCACATCAGCAATCAAAATAGCACCCGCTTCTATAGGCAAACCTTTATTAAATTTACTCTCAACCGCTCTAATGCTAAGATTGTCTAAAAATTCCATAGATACAGGACTTACACCGCTAGCAAGACTTTTGTAAACCGCATTCATAGCACTTTTTACACTTGGAAAAATAGCAAAAGCAGTTTTTTTGAATTTAGGTAAAGGTATTAATTTTAAAGTAAGCTCACTTAAAACTGCCAAAGAACCTTCACTAGCGATTAAAATTCCTGCCAAATTATAACCTGCTACATCTTTAATAGTGCGTTTTCCTGCACGAATGATTTCTCCGCTAGGCAAAACAGCCCTTAAAGCCATCACGTAATCTTTTGTAATGCCATATTTTGCAGCTCTCATTCCCCCAGCATTTTCGCTTACATTACCCCCTAAGCTAGAATACTCCATGCTAGCAGGATCAGGCGGATAAAAAAGTCCGTATTTAGCCACTTCTTTTTGTAAATGTATATTAATAACCCCAGGTTGCACAACAGCCACTAAATTTTCAAGATCAATTTCCAAAATTTTATTCATATGCTTTTCAAAAGCAAGCACCACCCCGCCATTAACAGCTAAAGCTCCTCCTGTAAAACCAGATCCTGAGCCTCGTGGTATGACTATGATATTATTTTCATTGCAAAATTTTAAAATTTGAGCAATATCTTCTTCATGTCTTGGAAAAAGAACCCCATCGGGTAAATAATGTTTTTTTGTCGCATCATAGCTATAAGCTCTTTTGTGAATTTCATCAAAATAAGCGTTTTCTTCTCCTAAAAATCGTTTAAAATATTGTTCAAATTCTTTTTTCATGTTTATTGCACCTTAGGAAGATTAATCAAAGCATCATAATACCTATAATAATTTCCTATTTCTTGAGAGTTAAAATCAAAAAAATTACTTTTATATCCACCTATACGAGAATAAAAAGGAACCTGAACGCTAGTTGGCTTGCTTATAGGCACTTCATAAAGCTTATTAAAATCTTGACAATCCACAACTTCTGCTTGATTTTCCAAAGCCACAACCAAAATGCCAACCGCATTATCATCACAAAATTGCCTAAAATCTGAACGCTTGGGAGAAAGAGTGGCCGTTCTAATTAATTGCGCTCCAAAAATGTCAATATGAGTAAAATATATCTGCGGAAATTCTCTAACAAGTTCATTATAAGTTTGTTCATCAGGAGCAATTACCAATCCTCTATCATAAAGAAAATTTAAAACAACCTCATCACCTACTTTAGGTAAAACATTTGGCAAAGGCAAAGCATCTTGCTTAAGAGCTGAAAAAACGCTAAATTCTAATTTTGCCAAACCATTTTTTTTATCTATAACACTTGCTCTAGCGATGATACTTTGCGAATTGCTAAAATGTTGTACTACTACGCCACTTGAATAAAGTTTTATATCATCACTATCTTTAATATAACCATAAATATCATCAACTTTTACAAGTTCACTTTTTATAGGTTTTAAATCAAATCCAACCGCAAAGAGGCTAAGGTTTAAAGCTAAAAAACACACTATAGTTTTAAACAAATTTACTCCTTAAATAAAAATTTATAGAATTATAATCCTTTTTTGTTAAGCAATTGTAAGAAAAATAAAGTAAAATATAGCTTTCAAATTTCAAAATTCTTTTAAAAATTAAGGTTATCTCATGAAAAAATTATTACTTTTATTTATTTTTGTTATTCAAAGTTTTGCAGCTTTAAGTGTTGAAGAGCTAACTTGGGATAATGGAGATACCTTACTTAAATTCTTACAAAGAAATTCCATACCTATGTCGCTTTATTATGGACTTGATAGAGAAGATCAAGAGCTTGCTTCCGATATAGCCTACAAAATAAAATATCAAGTTTTAAAAGATGAAAACAACAACATAGAACAAGTTTTAATTCCAATTAGTGATGATTTACAAATTCATATCTATAAAGATAAAGGTGGACAATACACTCTTGCTTTTACTCCTGTATCTTATCAAAAAGAAGATAGAATTTTACATTTAACCATTAAAAGCTCTGCTTATCAAGATGTCTATGAAGAAAGTGGTAGCAGCACTTTAGCTCGTGCTATGGTTCGTGCTTTTCGAGGAAGTATAAATTTTCGCAATATCCAAAAAGGTGATGAAGTAACCCTATATTATGAACAAAAAAGACGCATGGGTAAACTTTGGGGTGATATAAATATAAAAATGGCAATGGTAGAAATCAATAAAAGCGCAAGAGAAGTCTTTTCTTATAATGATATATTCTATGATCGTGATGGCAAAGAATTGGAATCTTTTTTGCTTACAAAACCTGTGAATTACACTAGAATTTCTTCTCCTTTTACAACAGCAAGATATCATCCTATATTAAAACGCTATCGCGCCCATCTTGGTATAGACTATGCTGCACCTACCGGAACTCCCGTGAAAAGTGCTGGCAAAGGAGTAGTAACCTTTATAGGCACAAAAGGTGGTTATGGAAATGTAATTCAAATCAAGCATGACTCAGGTTATATGACTTTATATGCTCATCTTAGTCGTTTTGCAAAAATTAAAAACGGACAAAAGGTAAATCAAGGACAAGTAATTGCATATGTTGGTTCAACTGGTATGAGCACAGGTCCTCATTTGCATTTTGGAGTATATTTAAATAATAAAGCTATAAATCCTGCATCTGTTGTAAAAATCGCCAAATCAGAACTTAGTGGAAAAGCGAAAGAGAATTTTAAACATATCATAGCTGGATACGAGCAGGTTGTTAAAGAAGCCCTAGCCTCGAATCAACCCAATCCTCCAAAAGAAGAAGATTTTGAAAACTATATAGAATTTTAATTACTCAACAACGCTTTATCTTTTGCATTGATTAAAGAATTTAGAAGAGTTGCAAGCTCTTCTTTTTCTTTTTCATTAATTTCACAAAAATCCACATCAATCAATTGTTTCACCAAAGCTTCATTTAGCAAATCCCCATCGCCAAATTCTCTAGCTTTTTGAATGATTTTTAACACTCTTAAATCTTTTCTTTCGTACATTTTAATCCTTTAAATAAACCACACTCACAAAACGCTTAGTCGTTTTATCTCGACGATAAGAAAAAAAACTCTCATCATCAAAACTACAAATTCCACAATCTTTAATATTTTCAATGCCTAAATTTTGCGCTTGAAATTTTACTAAAGCTTTTAAATCAAGTTTATCGTCTTGAACAAATTCTTTAAATTCTTTTTTAGCAAATTCTAAAATTTCTCCATCTATTTCATAATTTTTAGCACAAATTCCAGGCAGGATAAAAAGATGAAATTTATTTTTATCTAAATGTGAATTTTGTATAGCAATTTGATCAACGCATTCTTTTAGGATATTTTCAAAGCTTCCTTTTCTACCTGAATGCAAAGCTGCTATAATGCCACTTTCATGATATAAAATTAAAGGCAAACAATCCGCACTTAAAACACAAAGAGCAGTATTTTTTTCCTTGCTTATAAGCCCATCACAACTGAGATTTTTTAAATTTTTATCATAAATAATAACTTTATGGGAGTGAATTTGATCCATAAAAACACATTTTTCAATGTCTTTAAAACCTAAATGAGAAAATAAATTCTCATTATGAATTTTAGCCCTAAAAACATTATAATCCTTATCAAAAGCACAAAAAATACCGACTTTATCATTTTCTAATAAAGATAAGAAATTCTTTCCACTTCTTCCCATGATAATCCTTTGTTTTTGCCTTGTAATTGTGCATAAATATAACGAGCAAGCAAATCACTTTCTATGTTGATTTTTCTACCTACTTGATAGTCTTTAAAAAGCGTTTCTTTAAAGGTAATAGGAATAATAGTAAGCCTAATACCATTTTTTAAAATTTCATTGATAGTAAGACTTACTCCATCAACGCCTATACTTCCTTTTTCTGCCATAAATTTCATAGCTTCTTTAGGTAAAGATATATGAAAATCTACTCCATTTTCATCTTTTTGAATTTTTTCAAGTGTGCCAATAAAATCAATATGTCCTTGCATAAGATGTCCATCAATTCTATCACCGTATCTTAAAGCAGATTCTATATGAACTTTATCTTTTAAATTTTCTATAGCTATATGAGTGCGACTTTCACGAGAAAGCTCCACTTCAAAACCTCCCTCATAAAGTTTTGTCACACTCAAACAAGCTCCATTCACAGCTATACTATCGCCAAGATTTGGGCGATATTTTGCTTTTAAACTTAAAGTATTGTTTTGATAAGATTGAACTTTAGCAATTTCTCTTATGAGTCCATTAAACATTTTTTACCTTAAAAAATCTTATTTAATAATTTATTTACCGCTTTATCTACTTTATCGCCTGTACTTTTAGCACCATCACTCACACCACCACCTACTACATTTTTAATAGAATTTAACACACTTCCTGCATTTAAATTTACTTTAGGGTTTTCCGTAGTTCCTGTAATGCTTCCTTTAAAATTGGCTCTATCGAGTTTAATATCAAAAGGCAAATTTAAAGCCCCGCTTTTAGAATTTAAAGCTCCTGATTGTACTAAAATATAAGAACGATCTGCTTGCATATTAAGATCAAGTTTGATATTTTCTTTTTTAATCAAAGCTTTAGCATTAACAGTGCGATAAACATCATTTGTAATATCTTTTAGCGTTAAAATTTTTAAAGCATTGGTAATAAGATTTGGTTTTAATTTACCCTCTTTCATGTCCAAATTAACCTCGCCTTCTTCGCTTAAAAGATTGTAATTTGCCTTCACATCTGCCTTGCCTTGATAAACATCCATAAAGTCCAAACTTTGAGCTAGACTACTTAAATCCACTCCATTTAAATCAGCAAGCAAAAGGTTATTTTTAAGTGTGCTTTGAAGCTTCCCTTCAAATAAATTTGGACTATTTACAACAAAATTTAAACTCTTATCAAAACCTACCTTTCCATTAAATTCTGCCTTACCTTTAAGTTTTCTATCCAACAAAAAGCCTAGTTTTGAAAAATCATTTATCTTTAGACTAAAATCCGAATTTAAAAGCATTTTGCCTATATCAAAACTTCCTTGTAGTTTTGTAAGATCAGCTAAAGATGAATTTAAAACGGAATCAAATTGAGCGATATTGTTTTTAAAATTAATTTTGGTATTTAAATCATAACTTGTATTGTTTGGAAAATTTTTATTTAAAATGTTACTTAAAGTTGTAGCATTTAAAATACCTTTAGCTTCTAAATTTGCTTTACCATTAAGGTTGTTAAATTCGATATTATCTAAATTAACTTTTGCATTAACAATCCCACTGGCATAATTTGGCATACCTGCTATAACAAAAAGTTTAGATAAATCAAGTTTATCAATGTTTAAATCAAGTTTTTTACCATTTGAATCAGCCTTGATTACACCATCTGCCAAATTTGCATTTGCATTTAAATTTTGTATTTGAGTGCCTATAATATGAGCTTTTGCAGTAAGATCTGCCTTACCTTGTAATTTTTGTCCTGCTATAGTACTAAACTGAGACAAGTCATCAATAAAAGCATTTAAATCTGTATTTAACTCACTATTTTTTAAATTATAAGTTCCTTGAAGTTTTTTAATATTAAGCAAATTTGAAGCAAGTAAAGCATTGTAAGAAATATTGCTATTTTTTGCATTTGCTTTAGTATCAAGACTAAAAATTGTATTTGGAAGTTCTATTTTGGCTATTTTTTTAAGCTCATTGGTGTTAATCTTTGCATTGTTTATTTTTGCTTCAAGATCGAAATTAGAAAAATCTAAATCCGCATTTAGAAGTTTAGCATTTAAATTTCCAGAAACCAAAGCTCCATATCCTGCAAGAGCTAATAATTTTTCCAAACTTACTTCATTAATATCTGCAAAAATTTTATTATTTTTCAAACTTGCCTTTACCTCTCCACCAAGTCCGATAACTTGAGCATTTAAACTTGATAAGGCATTATTTACAACACTTGTTTGACCTATCACACCCAAACTACCATTTAGTCTAGTTTTTGTAAGTTTTTCAAGCTTTGCAAGAGAAGGAATACTTAAATTAAAATCAGTACTTAAAGCATTCTTGCTAATATCATAAAGAGTTTTTTGGGTTTGTAAGTTAAGATAATCATTGTAAATTTTACTTACAGCATAAATCTTATCTTCTTTAACATTGGCCAAAATTTCTGCTTTAGGATTAGAATTTAAAGGCAAGTCTAAAGAAAAATCTTTTTTTATCGCCTCATAGTTTATATAACTTGTATCAAGTTTTATGATAATATTTCCATCAGGTTTTAAATTCTGTGCTGAAATTTTTGCTTGAGCATTTAAAAAACCTTTAGCGTAACTAGGGTAAGATAAAAGATGAAGTATTTCTTCTACCTTAAGATTTTGCGCATCTAAATTTAAAGCAATAGGATTGTAATTATACATTCTTGCATTTAAAAGTACATTTGAACCTAATAAATAACCTTTTCCATCTAAAGTAAAATCACTTGCTTTACCTTGAATCTTACCGCCAAAAGAAAGGTTTTGATTTAAATTTAAACCTAAATTTTTAGCATAATTTTGATTTAAAGAAATAAGATAGTCAAAATCAAATCCAAGCTTAAAAGGACTCAAAGCTCCCTTGAGATTGAAATCTGCCATATTTGCGATATTTGCTTGCAGTTCAAGACTTGAAAAACGTAAATTAAAATGCGTGATATTTACATCTAATCCCGCACTTTCTTTGATCTTTTTTTGCGCTATATTTACCACTATATTATTACCAAAACTTGTAAAAAGTATGGTATAAATAGCAATTAAAAGCACAACAACAAAAGCTATAACTCCATAAAAAATCTTTTTCATTTTTATCCTTTAGTTTATTTTATAAAATAACTTTAGTCTATAAAACTAAACTTTTATAAATATTTTAATTTAAAGTATTGACAAAATTCATTTTTTATAGTATGATTTTATCACTCTAAATAAAAGAGTGCTAAAATCAATATTTTTAAGGATGGACAAAAATGAATTTTCAACCTTTAGGAAAGCGTGTTCTAGTTAAACGCGTTGAAGAAACCAAAACAACAGCCTCAGGCATAATTATACCAGATAATGCTAAAGAAAAGCCTTTAATGGGTGAAGTAGTGGCAGTAAGTAAAGAAATCACTGATATTGCAAATGGTGATAAAATCGTGTTTGCCAAATACGGTGGAACAGAAATTAAACTTGATAATAATGAATATTTAGTTTTAAATTTAGATGATATCTTAGGAATTTTAAAATAATTTATAAAAAGGATAAAAAATGGCAAAAGAAATTATTTTTTCAGATGAAGCAAGAAATAAACTTTATGAGGGCGTTAAAAAACTTAATGACGCGGTAAAAGTAACTATGGGGCCAAGAGGACGCAATGTTTTAATACAAAAAAGCTTTGGTGCTCCAAGCATTACTAAAGATGGCGTAAGTGTTGCTAAAGAAGTAGAACTTAAAGACAGTCTTGAAAATATGGGTGCTTCACTTGTAAGAGAAGTAGCAAGCAAAACAGCTGATCAAGCAGGGGATGGAACAACTACTGCAACGGTTTTAGCTCATGCAATTTTCAAAGAAGGTTTAAGAAATATCACAGCAGGCGCAAATCCTATTGAAGTAAAACGCGGTATGGATAAGGCTTGCGAAGCTATAGTAGGCGAACTTAAAAAACTTTCTCGCGAAGTAAAAGATAAAAAAGAAATTGCACAAGTTGCTACAATCTCAGCCAACTCTGATGAAAAAATCGGAAATTTAATCGCTGATGCTATGGAAAAAGTGGGCAAAGATGGTGTTATCACTGTTGAAGAGGCAAAATCAATCAATGATGAATTAAATGTAGTTGAAGGTATGCAATTTGACAGAGGTTATTTAAGCCCTTATTTTATCACTAATGCAGAAAAAATGACCGTAGAGCTTTCAAGCCCTTATATCCTGCTTTTTGATAAAAAAATTGCAAATTTAAAAGATTTATTACCGGTTTTAGAACAAATTCAAAAAACAGGCAAACCACTTTTAATTATCGCTGAAGATATTGAAGGTGAAGCGCTTGCAACTTTAGTTGTAAATAAACTTCGCGGTGTTCTTAATATTTCAGCCGTAAAAGCTCCAGGTTTTGGCGATAGAAGGAAAGCTATGCTTGAAGATATAGCAATTTTAACAGGCGGAGAAGTGATTTCTGAAGAACTTGGAAGAACTCTTGAAAGTGCGACCATACAAGATCTTGGACAAGCTTCTAGCGTAATTATCGATAAAGACAATACAACCATAGTAAATGGCGCAGGTGAAAAAGCAAATATCGATGCAAGAGTAAATCAAATCAAAGCACAAATTGCTGAAACAACTTCAGATTATGACAGAGAAAAATTGCAAGAAAGACTTGCAAAATTAAGTGGCGGTGTTGCAGTTATTAAAGTAGGCGCAGCAACTGAAACTGAAATGAAAGAGAAAAAAGATCGCGTTGATGATGCTTTAAGTGCTACCAAAGCAGCAGTGGAAGAAGGTATAGTAATCGGTGGTGGTGCAGCACTTATCAAAGCAAAAGCTAAAATCAAACTTGATTTAAAAGGTGATGAAGCAATTGGTGCAGCTATCGTTGAAAGAGCTTTAAGAGCACCTTTAAGACAAATTGCTGAAAATGCAGGATTTGATGCAGGTGTGGTTGTAAATAGTGTAGAAAATGCTAAAGATGAAAACACAGGATTTGATGCTGCAAAAGGTGAATATGTCAATATGCTTGAAAGTGGAATTATCGACCCTGTTAAAGTAGAAAGAGTAGCTTTACTTAACGCAGTTTCTGTAGCTAGTATGCTTTTAACCACAGAAGCAACAATTAGTGAAATTAAAGAAGATAAACCTGCTATGCCAGATATGAGCGGTATGGGAGGAATGGGTGGTATGGGCGGAATGATGTAATATCTGCTCTAACCTCTAATCAGCAAGAAAAATTCTTGCTGATTACCAATTTAATTTAAAAACACTCCCTTGATTTTCTACAGATTCGCAAATAATCTTAATATCATTATCATCACAAACTTTTTTTACCAAAGAAAGCCCTATACCAAATCCTCCTTGATCGGTATTAAATCTTGTATATCTATCAAAAATTTGATTTAAATTTGACTTTGAAATTCCACAACCTGTATCCGCAATACTTAAAAAATTGGCTTTCAAAATTATAGAAATTACTCCACCTTTTTTATTGTATTTAATAGCATTGCTTATAAGATTATCAATCAATTTAGAAATTTGATTTTTAGGGGCAAAAATATTTGCTTGATTTAAATCAAGCTTTAGTGTAATTTTTTTTTGCTCAAAAAATACTTTGAAATATTCCAATCTTTCTTCAAGTAGCATTCTTAAATCAAATTTTTGTTTTTCTGTTTCTAAGGTATTAGGAAAATTATAAAAAACAAGATCAGAATACACTTGAGACAAACTTTTTGCAGCAAGCTTAATCCTTGTAAATTTAGCATTATCTCCTAAATTTTGATGATCAAGTTGTTCTATACTCATCAAAATAATACTTAATGGGGTATTGAGTTCATGAGTTGAATCTTTAATAAAACGATTTAGTGTGCTGATTTTATCCTCTAAAGGCTTTAGAGCAATTTTTACTAGAATATAAGATATTAAGCCCAATATGAAAAAAGCCATAATAGCAAAACCAAAAACTTTCGTTCTAATCCAAAAAAGATCTTTACCAACATCTTCACCCTGTATTAAAATTTGCAAACCATCGTTAGTATTTACTTCTTCATTGCTAGCATGTCTTAAAAAATAATGATCTGCACTCATAGGAGCAAGAAAAAAAACCTTATTATCACAAATACCTCTACCTTTAAGCTCTATCTTTGCCTTTCTTAAATCAAAATCTATATTACTAAAAACAATCTTTTTAGCATCAAATATAGCAAATTTTAATGCTGTGCTTTGAGCAATATTTTTTGCACTTATATCTATAGGGGTAAAACGAGAATTTAAGATGCTTATAACAATATTTCTATGATTTTCTCTCAAAGTGGCACCCTTTAAAACAACTAATTCTTCATATAATTTTTGATACCATAATGCAAAAAAAATAGTTAAAAAAATACCTGTAGTTGTTAGATAGATTAATAAAATTTGCCTAATGACTTTTTTAGCCATAGCAATATCCCCTGCCTCTTTGATTTATAATTTTTTCTTTTCCTAAAATTTTACGTAAATTTTTCACATAAGCCCTTAAACTTAGCTCACTAGGCTCCTCATCATAATCCCAGAGTTCTTCAAAAATTCTCTCTGTGCTTAAAAAGTTGTTTTTATTTTTAAGTAATAAAGACAAAAGCTTAATTTCTTTACTCGGTAAAGTCAAGGCTTTATTATTATAGTAAAGAATTTGTGTAGTAAATTCAAATCTAAATCCATCCCCTAAATCTTCAAAATCTTCATTTTTATGTGAAAAAGCTCTTTTAAGCAAAGCTTTAACCCTAATAGATAACTCAGCAAGTTCAAAAGGTTTTTTTATATAATCATCACAACCTGCATCAAAGCCTTGTTTTAAATCGTTTGTTGTATTTAAAGAAGTCATGAAAATTGCTGGGGTTTGCTTTCCGCTTTTTCTTAATTCTTTAAGCAATGAAAATCCATCTCCTAAAGGAACTTTTACATCTAAAATCCAAAGATCAAAATATCTTTCATAAGCTATATCTAAAGCTTCTTGCGCATTATTGCATAAAAATACTTCATATCCTTCATCATTTAAAAACTCTTCAATGATCTCACTCAAACTCAAATCATCTTCTAAAAGTAAAATTTTAGCAGCCATAATTTAAATCTTTCTAATTTCAAATCTCTTAAAATATATATCATTGTATCAAAATTCCTATCAATTATTTAATAAAATTTCATTTTTATTTAATTTATTTTTATCTATAATCCTTTTATATAAATAAATTTTTCCTTAAGGAGTTAAAATGCTTCCAAAATGGGATAATAGCTATAGTGTGCACAATGCTAAAATTGACGAGCAACATAAAAAGCTTTTTGAACTTGCTGCAAAAGTTGAAGTTGTATCAGATAGATCTGTAAGTAAAAATGAAGTCAAAGAACTTTTGGCTGAATTTTTTAATTATATGAAAGATCACTTTAATGATGAAGAAAAATACATGCAGCTAATAGGCTATCCAAATTTAGAAGAACATCGAAAAATACATAAAGAAATCATCCAAACCATGATTAATTTAATCAAAGATATCAAATCAACCAATGATCTTAAAGAAAAACTTTATATAGTGGCTAAAAAGTGGCTTTTAGAACACATACTATACGAAGACATGAAAGTTGAAAAATGGAGAAGTTCTTCTTTATCTACAGATGATGGCAGTGATATTAGCTTTGAAGCAGCAGAAGATGAAGATAATGAGCATCCACAATTTTATCTTTATATCTGTAATTGTCCTGGTAAAATTCACGATGTTCCTTATAACATTCATCAAAAAATAGAACTACAAGGTCACAAATTTACCTGCAAAACTTGTAAGCAAATTATAAAATTTTACAAAAAACATTCTTAAGGAGGATAAAATGAAACACAATGTAAAAACTTATTCTTTTAGAATGCCTTTAGAGCTTAAGGAGCGTTTGGATAATTTAAGTAAAAATCTTTCTAAGCCAAAATCAGCTATAATAAAAGAAGCTATAGAAGCTTATCTTAATGAAGTTGAAGATTTTTCTTTTGCTGTTAATGCCCTAGAAGAACTTAAAGATGGGGATTATCAAAAGGCGAGTAAAAAAATAGATAAAATTGTCAAAAATCTTCAAGAAAATTCTAATGATAACGAACTTGGTGATTTTGATTTTGCTATTGAAGCTTTAGAAGAACTTAAAGATGGGGATTATCAAAAGGCGAGTAAAAAAATAGATAAAATTGTCAAAAATCTTAAACAAACAAAATAAAAACTTTATCACAATTTTTTGTGATAAAGACTTATTAATTTTTTATGTTAAAATACATTTACGAATATTAAAAATGGAGTTAAAAAGTGGCTCCGGATGTAGGATTCGAACCTACGACCAATCGGTTAACAGCCGACTACTCTACCGCTGAGCTAATCCGGAATATTTAAAAGTAAAATGTAATTATAGTGAAATTAAAAAACTTTGTCAAGGGTTTTTACACAAAAATGCATTTTTTATGCAAAAAATTAATTTACTCCTTAACAATAACACTTTTTAAATTTCTAAAATAAAACAAATTTACCCCATCTTCATATAAATAATCAAGCTTCATTCCATGTGTTTCTAAAATAGTATTTACAATATAAAGCCCTAATCCAAAACTTGATTTTTGTTTTGATCCTTGAGTAAAAGCTTGAGTATAATATTCTAAAGTATTGTTAAGCTCAGGACCACGATTTTTAAAACAAATATAATCGTCTATAATATCAATTTGCACAAACCCATCTTCAGAATGTTTAATACCATTATCTATCATATTTTTAATCGCTGTAGTAAAAAGTTTAAAATCCACATTTACAAAAAAACTTTCTTCCATAAAAATACGTATATTGCTATCATCTCGCATTGCAATTTCTTTGGCTTCATCTAAAACATCTAAAATATTGTATTTTTTTCTATTTATAAAAGCAGCCCCTGAAGTAATTTGCTCAATAGCAGCGAATTCATTAATTAAAATTTCAAGTCTAGTAAAAACCCCATTTAAGCGCTCTTTATATTTATTATCTTCTATCATTTCTAACGTTAAGAGCCCTTTAGTAATAGGAGTTTTGAGTTCATGCATAATATTTCTTAAAAAAAACTGACGAGATTGGTTTAGCTTTCGAATTTGAACAATGGCTTGATAAAAAGCTTCACTTACTTGTGAAATTTCATCCACCCCAGTGCTTACATCTTCTATATCACTAAGCTTTCCTTGGGCAAATTTATCAATTTGTTTTTTAAGTCTTTTGAGTGGTTTTAATTTTTTAAATATATAAATATAAAGCAATACAAGAATACAAATCATAGCTACAGCTATAGCTTTGATAATAAAATACCTATAGGTTTGATAATCTTGATCTTTATAAAGATAAACCTTTCCATCATAAATAATATTTAAATACACCTGTCTATTATAAGAAATAATCTCGATTAAGCCATTATTAACCTCAACCCTAGCTAAAACATCACCTCTAAAAAGAATTTTACGGATCTGCTTTGCTTCTGTTATCTCATCCATTTTATTATAATTTTTTGTCTGCTCTTCAAATTCTTTTTCGCTGATAACTCCTGCAAAATTTAAGAGTCTTGCATTAGCTATTAAAGAATATTTTGTATTTAATTCTCTAGTATAATTTTGCTGATCGTATTCTATAAGCCACAAAAAGCCTAGTATAACACTAACCCCAGCAAAAATAAAAATAAAAGTTATAGTATAAAAAATCGAAGATTTATTCATTGAGTAAGCTTATAACCTATTCCACGTATAGAGTGAATATATTTTGGAGTTTTTGGATCATCTCCCATCTTTTGACGAATTCTACTAATAATAACGTCTATACTTTTATTGCTAGAATCCTCACTAATAGAAGAACAATTATAAACAAGCTCTTCACGACTTACCACTCCACCCTCTTTTTTAATCAAATAGCTTAAAATATCAAATTCAGCATTAGTTAAAGTAAGCTCTTGTCCTTTCATGGTAATAATATGCTTATATTGATCATAAACAAGATCTTTTACACTTTTTGCTATGGCGCTTTTTGTATTTGAAATACGTCTTAAATGACTTTTAATACGTGCTTGTAATTCTTTTGGATTATAAGGTTTTGGTAGGTAATCATCTGCTCCAAGTTCTAAAGCATTAACCTTATCTGTAATATCATGTCTTGCACTTGAAATAATAATAGGCGTATCATACTTTTTACGAATTTCTTCACACACTTCAAGCCCATCAAGCCCTGGCAAAGAAAGGTCTAAAATGATAAGCTGATACTCTTTTAATGCGAGCTTAGAAAGACCTATATAAGGCTCATGAGCTATATCAACTTTCATATCAAATTTTTCCAAATATTCAGCTGTAATTTCTGCTAATTCTAAATCGTCTTCTATCATAAGAATATTTGTCATAGTTTTCCTTTATTTTAAACTTAATTTTAATTTTAAACTAAAATTTATAACGAAAGGAAAATCCTTCCTTTATTTTTATTTAAGCACAAGCAAAGTCGCAAAACCATTGCGGTATACCCAAACTTTAGTAAATTCTTTTTTACTAACTTGTTTTAAGGCTTGTTCTAAATCTTTTAAATTTTTAATTTCACTTTGTCCAACACCTATGATAATATCACCCTCTTGGAAACCAGAATTTTTTCCTTTGCTCTTTTCTTTAACACTATCAACCAAAACACCATTAACATCTTTTGGAATTTGCAAACGATCCTTAAGTCTTGGATCTAAATTTCTCAAACTCAAACCATCAATCAAATCGCTTTGTACGCCTTTAGGATTTTCTTTTTCACCTTTAAGAGTAAAACTTGCTTGCTTATTTTCTCCATCTCTTTCGTAACTTAATGAAATTTTTTGACCAATCTCTAAAGTTCCTATATAATTTTTAAGATCAATAGGACTTTTTATAACCTTATCATTAACTTTAGTAACTAAATCTCCACGCTTAAGCCCTGCTTCATCAGCACTTGAACCTTTTTGAACATCAGTAATTAAAGCTCCTTCTTGATTTTTGTAAGCTTTTTTAGTATCACCTTGCAAAGCTGAAATAGTCACACCTAAAAATCCTCTATCAATCTTGCCTTTTTCAATAAGTTTTTTAGCTATATCTTTAACCATATTTGAAGGTATAGCAAAACCTATGCCGTTGTTTCCACCTCCGCGAGAAAGAATAGCTGAATTAATACCTACTAAATATCCACGACTATCCACCAAAGCTCCACCTGAATTTCCTGGATTGATAGAAGCATCTGTTTGTATAAAATTTTCATATTGATTTAAACCTATATTGTCTTTATTTAAAGCAGATATTATCCCACTTGTAACACTAAAACCGACTCCAAAAGGATTTCCAAGTGCAAAAACAACATCTCCTTCCATTAAATCATCAGAATTTGTGAAAGTAATAGCTGAAAGATTATTAGCCTCTATTTTTATAACAGCCAAATCTGTTTTTGGATCTTTACCTATAAGTTTTGCTTTATATTCTGTATCACTTCCTGGTAAATTTACTGTAATCGTATCAGCATCATCTACAACGTGATTATTTGTTACTATATAGCCATCTTTTGAAATAATCACCCCTGATCCCAAAGAACTCACTACTTCTTTATCATTTTTTCCTTTTCTTTGAGGAAAATCAAAATCAAAAAATTGTTTAAAATAAGGATCATTAAAAAAATCATCCAAAGGACTTGGACGATTCGCTCTTGTAATAGTTTTTGAGGTAGAAATATTAACCACTGATTTTTTTGCATCTTTAATAGAATCATGATAAGAAAGCACTACATTTCCAGCAGCAGGATTTACACGATTAGCCGTTGTAGTTGATTCGTTAAAATTAATACTTGCGGCAAATAAAGCACTCGCTAAACTTAATGATAAAAAAATCTTTTTCATTTCATTTCCTTTTGTTCTTAAAGATAAATTATCTCGTAAAATATTTTACTGTCTTCATAGTATAAAACCGAAAATTTACAAAATTGTAAATAAAACCTTGAGTGATAAAAATTTATAAAACTTGATTGACTTAGGCTAAAGTTTATGTTATAATTTAATCCTTTATATAATCAAGTAAAAATTTTTAAGGAAATATAACATGAATAGTTTATACGAAACTCTTGGAGTTAGCAAAAACGCTAGTGCAGATGAAATAAAAAAAGCTTACCGTCGCCTAGCTAGAAAATACCATCCTGATATCAACAAAGAAAAAGGTGCGGAAGAAAAATTTAAAGAAATTAATGCTGCTTATGAAATTTTAAGTGACGAAAAAAAACGAGCTCAGTATGACCAATACGGCGATTCTATGTTTGGTGGACAAAGTTTTCATGATTTTTCAAGAAATACTGGTGGGGTAAATTTAGACGATATTTTAAAAGATCTCTTTGGAGGAGGCTTTGGTGGACGCTCAAGAGGGGGTTTTAACGGCTTTTCTTCAAAAGGCTTTAACAGTGGTTTTGGAGGATTTGGAGGTTTTGAAGAAGAAAATTTAGACAGCAATCTAGAGCTTCACATTCCTTTTGAAAAAGCTGTTAAAGGCGGGGAGCATAGTTTTAATTTTCAAGGCGAAACCATTAAATTTAAAATTCCACACGGTATAAAAGAAGGCGAGAAACTAAGAATTCGCTCTAAAGGAAAACAAAGCAGAAATGGAACTAGAGGCGATTTAATCATTATTGTAAAAATAGAAGAAAGTCCTATTTACACAAGAGAAGACGATGATTTATATCAAAAAGTTGATATTTCTTTAAAAACTGCACTTTTTGGTGGAAAAATAAATATAAAAACACTCAAAGAAGGCAAGGAAGAAGCGACAATTAACATAACGCCTAATTCAAAAAATAACCAAAAAATTCGTTTAAAAGGTTATGGAGTGCAAAATAGAAAAAGTGATATTTATGGGGATATGTATTTGATTTTAAATGTTGTTTTGCCAAATTTAGATACTCTTGATGAAAAATTTATAGAACTCTTAAAAGAAAAATTACCTTAAAGAAAGGAATAAAATATGGAACACCATTATGATGAACCTGTATATTTAATCAGTGTTGTGGCTAAAGTTTTAAGCATACATCCACAAACCTTAAGGCAATACGAAAGAGAAGGATTGATAGAACCAAGTAGAACCGATGGCAAAATAAGACTTTATTCTCAAAGAGATATTGACCGTATTAAACTTATATTGCGTTTAACAAGAGACATGGGAATCAATCTTGCTGGGGTAGATGTTATCTTAAAATTGAAAAACCAACTTCACGAATTTGAAAATTTAATTGATGAACTACGCTTAGAATTAAGTAAACAACAAGATAAAGAAGCGGCTAGCAAAGCCGTTGTCAAGCATAAAAATAGCTTTGATTTGATTTTTTATGAGAAAAAATAAAAAATAATGGATAATTTTTTAGAAATTTTTTTAATCACCGTTGCTATAGCTATAGTTTTAAATGTCATATTTAAAAAATTTGAAATTCCAACTATCATTGGATATATAGCTGCTGGAGAAATCATTTCTGAAATTTATCATTTAAGCGGCAAAGGCGAAATCACCCATATAGCCGAATTTGGTATAGTGTTTTTAATGTTTACCATAGGGCTTGAATTTTCTTTTAAGCATTTAATGGCGATGAAACAAGAAGTTTTTTTAAACGGCTCTTTGCAGATACTTACTTGTGGCTTTGTTTTTATGCTACTTGCTATAGGAATTTTAGGACTTGGAGATAAAAGCGCTACCATAGTAGGCTTTACACTAGCACTTTCTTCAACCGCAGTGGTGCTTAAAATTTTAAATGATAATGGCGATATAAATGAGCAATATGGCAGAAAAGCATTGGGAATTTTGCTTTTTCAAGATATAGCTGTTATTCCTTTGCTTTTGCTTGTAGATATTTTTTCATCCAACAATCAAAACATAGAAAAACTCCTTTTTACCACTTTAATTTCAGCACTTATTTTAATCACTTTATTATTTTTCATAGGTAAATATCTAGTGGATAGAATTTTTAGACTCATTATCCACACTTCTTCTCAAGAAATTTTTATTAGTACTGTTTTATTTATGGTTATTGGAGCAAGTTTTTTAGCAAATTATTTTGGATTTTCTTATTCTTTGGGTGCTTTTATAGCAGGTGCTTTGATAGCAGAAACAAAATATAAACACAAAATAGAAGCGGACTTGATCCCATTTAGAGATTTGCTTTTAGGGCTTTTTTTCATAACTGTAGGCATGCAAATTCAACTTGATGTAGTGGCACAAAATTGGTTTTTAATCATAGTTTTAACCCTTCTTGTAATGGCTTTAAAATTTGGCATAGTTTTTGGCTTTTTATTTCTTTACACCAAAAAAAGAGTAGCGCTTAAAACAGCTTTTGCCATAGCGCAAATTGGCGAATTCGCCCTAGCAATTTTTTCTCTTTTGCAAGCAAAAAACATGCTTGATATCAAAACTTCACAAATTTTAATTGTTGTTTCTATTTTAACCATGATTATTACGCCTTTTATTTTAAACAATATAAGAAAAATTACCAATGTTGTAGAAGATATAGCACTTAATACCAACGCTGTGCAAAATATTGACAGCAATATCAAGCTTAAAAATCATCTTGTTGTTTTTGGCTATGGACGCTTAGGACAAGAAGTCGTACAAAAAATCAAAAACACAGGCGTACCTTATCTTGTTTTAGAAAGTGATTTAAATTTAGTAGAACTTGGAGTTAGTCGGGGTGAAAATGTCGTTTTTGCCAATGCTGCTCAAGAAGAAACCTTAAAAATTGCCAATATAGAAGAATGTGCAGTAGCTATTATCACAGTTACAAATGAAGCTAAACTTGAAATTTTATGTCAAGTGCTAGCTAATTATCCAAAACCTATAGATACTATCATTCATGTAAATGGAACTTTGAAAAAGATGCTTTTTTCAAGCATAGATGAAAATATACGCATCATTCGCTCTGAAAAAGTAATCGCTAGAAATTTAGTTCAAGAAGCGCTAGAATGTCGCATTCATAAAAATACCTAAGGAAGAATTTTGACAAAAAATGAAGAAAAAGCCTTACGTGTAAAATACCTAAGAAATCTTGAAAAATTTTTCAATGGCGCCATATCTGCGCTTAAAAAAGAAGATTTTGATAAAATTAAATTTGAAGAAAGAATGTTAAAAAATGCTAAATTTTTTGAAAAAAATCCCGCAGTAAATCTTAACTCAACCTATGCAAAAAATCTTGAATTTTTTGTCAATGCTTGTTTAGATTTTTCCAAAGAAAAAAGTGAACTTTTAAATCTTGCCAATGCTTTAGATAAGCAAAAAAAACAAGGTGAGAAAAAAGAAAAACATAAAAATTATTTAAAGGATTATGAATGATTAATGTATTTTTTGATATGGATGGAACTTTAATCGATAGTGCAAATGCCATTTCTTGTGCAGTTAATGAAATAAGGCAGGATTTAAACCTAGCCCCACTTTCAAGAGAAATCATTATGCAAACCATCAATACTCCCAATATTGACTGGGCAAAAGAACTTTATAATATAGAAAATTTCCATCATTCTAGTTTTAAAGAAGGCTATGAAAAATATTTTGTCAAACACTATGAACAAAGCGTGGTGCTTTTTGAAGGAGTGAAAGAACTTTTAGAATTTTTAAAAAGCAAAAATTGTTTTTTAGCTATTGCTACTAACGCCCCTCAAAGCTCACTTTCAAGTATACTTAAAAAACACGATATCATTCCTTATTTTGATAAAATTTTAGGCATAAGTTTAGGCATAGAACCCAAACCTCATCCTATGATGCTAGAGCTTTTAAAAAGCGAGGCTCCACATAAAACAAGCGTTTTTATAGGAGATAGTCAAAAAGATAAAGAATGTGCTAAAAATGCCAATTTGCCTTATTTTCATGCCAAATGGTATCAAAAAGATTTAAAAGAAAATGAATTTAGCAACGCTAGTGAACTTAAAGGCTTTTTGCAAAAGTATTTATAAGTTTTTTAATGAAATTTTAGTTAAAATTAGAAACAAATTTTAAAAAGAGTAAATTATGAGTGAATTATTAATAGAAATTGGCACAGAAGAATTACCTGCTATTCCTTTGTTAAAAGAATTAGCTAATATAGAAAAAAAATGGAAAAATGTTTTAGAAGAATATCGCTTGGTAAGTGATTTTAAATTTTATTATACTCCGCGTCGTTTAGTTTTTTTTCATGAAGATTTTGCAGACAAACAAGAAGATAGTTTTGCTGAATTTATAGGAGCACCTAAAAATGTTGCTTATAAAGATGGAGTTTTAACTCCTGCGGGACAAAGCTTCCTGCAAAAAGCAGGGATCAGTGAAAATGAACTCGCTTTTAAAGAAATCAAAGGTAAGGAAGTTTTATATCATCAAAAAGCTATCAAAGGTTTACAAAGTCAAGAAATTTTAGGAGAAATGGTAGAAAAATTTCTAAAAAGTCTTAGTTTTGGCAAAAGTATGCGTTGGGGTGCAAATTCTTTTGAATTCATTCGTGCGATCCGTTCTATAGCTTGCATTTTAAATGATGAACTTGTTGATTTTCAAAGTTATGGGGTAAAAAGTGCTAAAAAAACTTTCATTCACAGAAGTGTAAGTTATGATTTGAAAGATTTTAACAATGCAAAAGAATATTTTGAACTACTAGAAAAAAACTATATTATCCTTGATCCAATCAAAAGAAAAGAAAAAATACTTGAACAATTTAAACTCATAGAAAGTCAAAAAAATATACAAATTGGAGAAGATGAAGAGCTTTTAGCTGAAGTAGTTGCTATCACAGAATATCCTAATGCACTTTTAGGAAGCTTTGAAGAAGAATTTTTAGAAATTCCTAGCGAAGTCATCATCACTTCAATGAGAGAAAATCAACGCTATTTTGCGGTTTTTAACGACAAAGGCTTAAGTAATCATTTTATAGTAGTAAGCAATGCAGTATGTAAGGATTATTCAAAAATCATACATGGAAATGAAAGAGTTTTGCGTGCAAGACTTAGCGATGCAATGTTTTTTTATCAAAATGATTTACAAAATGGTTTACAACCTGAAAAACTTGCCAAAATGACTTATCTTGAAGGTTTAGGCACAATGCAAGATAAAAGTTTAAGAGAGATTAAAATTGCTGAAATTTTATGTCAAATGCTTCATAATGATAAAATCGAAAATATCAGCACAGCACTAAAATACGCCAAAGCAGACTTAGCCACACAAATGGTTTATGAATTTACTGATTTGCAAGGCATTATGGGAAGTTATTATGCGCAAAAAATGGGATTAGATTATGAAATTTGCTTAGCCATCAAAGAACAATATCTTCCTAATTCTGAACAAGCTCCACTTCCAAGCACAGAATTTTCAAGCATAGTAGCCCTTGCAAACAAGCTTGATACCCTTATAGGACTTTTTAGCATAGGAAAAATTCCAAGCGGAACAAAGGATCCTTATGCCTTAAGAAGAGCAGCCAATGGGATCATTAAAATCGCTCTAAATTTAAATAAAGAATTTGATATCCAAATTTTATTAGAAAAACTTTCAAGTCATTATAAAAGCTTTGATATGCAAATTTTAAAAGATTTTATTTTTGAAAGACTTTATACTTTTTATACAGTCAATGCTTCTTTTGTAAAAGCAGTTTTAAGCTCACAAAATACAGATCTTATCCATATCAATCAAAGCGTAAATGCTCTTATAAAACTTAGCAAAAAAGACAATTTTAATGAAAATTTTGCAACCTTTAAAAGACTAGCCAATATCGCCACTAAAAATTCTCATAAAGTTGATGAAAGTCTTTTTGTTCAAGAAGCAGAAAGCAAACTTTACAAAGCTTTTCAAGAAAAAACTAAAGCCAACTCTTTACAAGAAAAACTTGAAAATCTTTTTGCACTTAAGCCTTTTATTGATGAGTTTTTTAATCAAGTGATGATTAATGCTGAAGATGAAAAACTTAAAAATAATCGCCAAACTTTGGTTTATGAAATTTATGCGGAGTTTTTAAAAATCGCCGATCTTAAAGAGTTAAGCCTATGAAAGCCTTATGGCTTTTTTTAAGCTTTACTCTTTGGCTTTTTGGAGCTCAAAATTTAGAACTCATCAAAGGTCAAGCTTTATTTTTGGAACTAGATAAGAAAGATTTTTTATCTTTGAAAAATAATGATAAAAATATTCCCACCTTTGCACATCCTAAAAATCAAGAAAAAATTCTAGCTATTTTTTCCTTACCTTACAAAAATCCCCCGCAAAATACAAAACTTATCGCATTTTATAAAAATAAAAAAGAAGAAATTTTCATAAAAACTTTAGAAGGTAATTATAAAAGTGAAAAATTGCAAGTTGAAAACAAAAAGATTTTTCCGCCAAAAACCGTACAAGAACGCATCGCTAAAGAATTAAAAGAAGCCAATGCGATTTATAGCTCTTATACTCCAAAAGCTTTATTTAACGGTGCTTTTAATATACCTTTAAATTCTTTTATCACAAGTGATTTTGGCAAAGCAAGAACTTTTAATGAAAAAGTAGCAAGTTATCATAGTGGAACGGACTTTAGAGCCGCCACAGGAACGCCTATTTATGCAGCCAATTCAGGCGTAGTAAAAATTGCAAAAGATCGTTATTTTGCGGGAAATTCAGTAGTCATTGATCATGGTTTTGGAATTTATTCACAATACTATCATCTTTCTAAAATCGATGTTAAAGTAGGACAAAAGATAAAAAAAGGTGAGCTTATAGGACTTAGCGGGGCTACAGGTAGGGTAAGTGGACCGCATTTGCATTTTGGAATTTTAGCTGGAGGCAAACAAGTCGATCCTTTGGATTTTGTCTCCAAATTTAATGCTATTTTTCAATGAAATTTAGTGACTTTTTCCATGCTTGGCTCCATAAGAGCTATTATAAAAATGCTGTAAGTATAGGAAAAAACGGAGATTTTTTTACTGCTGTGAGCGTAGGAAATCTTTTTGGCACACTTTTAGCCAAGCATTTTTTAAATTTAATAGATAAAAAAATTTTACAACCCCCTTTAGAACTTGTAGAAATAGGCGCTAATGAAGGCTATTTAAGTCGTGATTTTTTAGCCGCTTTGCTTGAATTAAGACCTGAAATTTTTTCTCAAATTTCTTTTTTCATCATAGAACCGCATGAAAAATTAAAAAATTTACAGAAAAAGACCTTAGAAGGAGTGGAATTTACTCACAAAAATAGCCTTAAAGAATGCCATTTTAAGAACGCTTTTTTCTTTTGCAATGAACTTTTTGATAGTTTTACTTGTGAACTTATAGATCATGATAAAATGGCATTTGTAGAAAATTTTAAACTTATTTTTAAAAATATGGATGAAAATTTGATCACAAAATGCAAAGCTTTAAATCTTACAAAAGGCGAACTCAGTTTAGAGCTTGAAAATTTTTTTAAAGATTTAGATCAAGCTTGCGAGAGATTTATATTTGCGGGATTTGACTATGGAACTTTGAATCCACAAAATTTTAGCTTAAGAATCTATCAAAAGCACGAAGTTTTTAACCCTTTTGAAGTATCGTTAAAAGATTTTTTCGGCAAAAGCGATCTAACTTATAATGTCAATTTTACCCATCTTCAAAAACTCATCAAAGAATATGATTTCAAACCTTTAGCTTTTAAAAAACAAAGTCTTGCTTTCATGGATTTTGGTTTTGAAGATTTATTAGAATACACAAAAAATAAAAACATTAAAACTTACGAAAGTTTTTTATCTCAAGCTAAAATTTTATTTTTTAATTTTGATGAAAAATTTCATTTTTTCGAATTTCAAAAAAACTAAAATTTTATATTTTTCATACTTGCTAAACAAACCCCCTCTCTTAAACCCTCATCAATGACTAGAAGTTTATGTTTATCAAACAAAGCATAAAACAGCAAACAACCTGCACTCAAATAATTTTTTCTCATCATACCTACTTCTTTTATAGCCTTTTTTTCTTCCATATGAAAAAGTTTAATAGCATAATTTAAAAAATCCTTATGGTAAAGTTTTTTACCATTTACTCTAGTTGCTTCATACTTTTCATAGCTTATATTTTGTTTTAATGCGCTAAGTGTAGTAGGAACTCCGGAATTTAAAACCACCGTTTTAGCCCCTAAAGAACGAAGTTCCTTTTTAATCATAGCCACCTCATCAAAAGCCATAAAAGCTAAATGCTTTAAATAGGGATTTGCAATTAAAAAATGAATTTTAAGTTTTTTATCTTTAATATTGATGATAAATTTAGGATATTTTTTTATCAATTTTTTGTAAGAAATACAAGATTTATAATAAGAATGGCAATTTTTTTCATAAAAACTAATAATACCAAAATCAAAACTTTTAAAACTTTTTCCAAAAGAAAGCTCACAAGAAGCCCCTCCTAAATCACAATACGCAAACTCTCCCCAAATTTTAAGCCTTCTTAAGCCCACTTGCATACCTAAAACACTGATCTTAGCTTCACTTTTGGCATCTATAAGCTTAAAATCAATCCCAAATTCTTCTTTTAAATGGGCAAAAATTTCATTTGTATTGCTTGCTTTTCTAAAAGCTGCAGTCGCTACAGCTCTTGCTTTGCTTAAATCTTGCTCTTTAGCCAAAATACTCAAAGCATTTTTTAATCTTTGTATGGCTTCTTTAGAAATTTCTCCACTTTGATTTAGATTTTTCGCTGCTCCAATAACAAATTCATATTCTTTTAATTTATTTAATTTTTCATCTATTTGCACTGCTCTTAAAGTATTTGAACCAAGATCTATACCTAACATGACTTTCCTTGTTTGATTTTATAGTATAATAGCAAAAAAGTTCTAAAGGAAAAATATGCTTTTAGGTGTAAATATCGATCATATCGCAGTGTTAAGACAAGCTAGAATGGTAAATGATCCTGATCTTTTAGAGGCTGCTTTTATAGCAGCTAAACACGGAGATCAAATCACTTTGCATGTAAGAGAAGATCGCCGTCATGCTCAGGATTTTGACTTGGAGAATATCATAAAATTTTGCAAAAGCCCTATCAATTTAGAATGTGCTTTAAATGATGAAATTTTAAATTTAGCTCTTAAACTCAAACCCCACCGTGTTACTTTAGTGCCTGAAAAAAGAGAAGAGCTTACTACAGAAGGGGGACTTTGTTTAAATCATGCTAAATTAAAACAAAGCATAGAAAAACTTCAAAATGCAAACATTGAAGTTTCACTTTTTATCAATCCTAGTTTAGAAGATATAGAAAAATCAAAAAATTTAAAAGCCCAATTCATAGAGCTTCATACAGGACATTATGCGAATTTACACAACGCACTTTTTAGTAATATCTCTCATACTGCTTTTGCCTTAAAAGAACTTGGTCAAGATAAAAAAAACCTACAAGCTCAATTTGAAAAAGAATTACAAAATTTAGAACTCTGTGCCAAAAAAGGCATAGAGCTTGGTTTAAAAGTAGCTGCAGGACATGGTTTAAATTACAAAAATGTAAAATCCATAGTAAAAATTAAAGAAATTTGTGAGCTAAATATAGGACAAAGCATTGTAGCAAGATCTGTATTTACAGGACTTCAAAACGCTATTTTAGAAATGAAAGAACTTATTAAAAGATGAAAAAACTAGCCATTAGTATAGGCGATATAAACAGCATAGGACTTGAAATTTTAGTGCGTTCTCATGAAGAACTAAGCAAAATCTGCACACCTTTTTATTTTATCCACGAAAACTTGCTTAATAAAGCTTTAAAACTTTTAAATTTAAAACTTTTTAATGCAAAAATCGTAGCTTTTAAAGATGACAAAGACTATGAGTTTAATTTTATAAAAAAAGAAAATTCTCTTGAAATTTACTCTTTTTGCCTTCCTTTAGGCTTTAAAGTGGATGAAAATTTTAAAATCCAAGCCGGAGAAATAGATGCAAAAAGTGGACTTTATGGTTTTTTAAGCTTTAAGGCGGCAAGTTATTTTGTCTATGAAAAACACGCACATGCCTTACTTACTCTACCTATACACAAAAAAGCTTGGGAAGATGCAGGACTTAAATACAAAGGACACACCGATGCTTTAAGGGATTTTTTTAAAAAAAATGCCATTATGATGTTAGGTTGTAAAGAACTTTTTGTAGGGCTTTTTAGCGAACATATACCTTTAGCTAAGGTGAGTAAAAAAATCACTTTTAAAAATTTAAGTATCTTTTTAAAAGATTTTTACAAAGAAACGCATTTTAAAAAAATGGGGCTTTTAGGTTTTAACCCTCACGCTGGAGATTATGGAGTTATAGGCGGAAAAGAAGAAAAGATCATGGAAAAAGCTATAGCCTTTGTTAATGCCTTTTTACACTCTAAAAAAGATGAAAAATTTTTCAAAAAAGCCTTAAAAGATGAAAATTTGCAAAAAGAATTGCTTTTAAATTTTAAAGGCAAGGGTGTTTATCTACCCTATCCTTTAGTAGCTGATACTGCTTTTACTAAGGCTGGTTTAAAAAACTGCAATCGTTTAGTGGCTATGTATCACGATCTTGCCCTTGCTCCTTTAAAGGCCTTGTATTTTGATAAAAGCATCAATGTGAGTTTAAATTTACCCATCATACGCGTCAGTGTTGATCATGGCACGGCCTTTGACAAGGCCTATAAAAATGCTAAAATCAACACTAAAAGTTATTTTGAAGCGGCTAAATTTGCAATCAATTTAAGCCCTAAAACTTAAATTTAGCCCTAGAATCAATCAAATCTTCTTTAGCCAAGCTGTCTATAAAATCTTGCAAATCTTTATTGGTATTTAAACTTTGAGTGAGTAAATTTTCATATTTATCAACTTTATTTTTAAAAATTTGCTCTAAAACTTCTTTAGTCTTTATATCTTTTTTTGCTCTTTGCATAAGCTCTAATAAAGCCTTAATATAAGCTTCTTGCATGCAATCACTTGCATTGAGTAAAGGTAAAATAGGATTTTCCCCTGCTTTTGTATTTTGCATATTTTTTATACAAATTTTTCTTTCTTTAATCATCTTTTTTGAAATAGCTTTAAAATCTTTTTTCGTCTTTTTATCTGCTTTTTTTGAAATATTTTGATACAAACTGCTATAGATATTATCTACTAAAGCAAGTTTTTTATTCTCAAATTCATTACGCACACCAATTTCATTACATATCATAAGCTCATCATCACTTTTGCCATCATCTTTGATTTTAGAACAATCAAAACTGGGTTTTACTTCATCTTTATAAATAAGCTCATCAAAACTCAAAGCCCCTAAACTCACCAAACTTAAACCAAGCAATAAAATAATTTTTTTCATTATTTACCTTTAAAATTTTTATTTTATTTTAACAAAAATATTTTGAATTTTTTAAGGAAATTAAGCCTTTATTTTATTATAATGCGTTTTTATTTTTATAAGGAAATTAAAATGCAAAATTACAAAAAAGCTCTTTTTGCACTAGCTCTTAGTGCTTTTTGTATGGGTGTAACCGAATTTGTTATGGCAGGAGTTTTGGTTGATGTTGAAGCGTATTTTAGCGTAGATGCAAAAACTGCGGGCTATCTTACAACCTTATATGCTATAGGTGTTGTTATAGGTGCTCCTCTTATTACTATACCTTTAAGTCGTTTTCACAGACATACACAACTTTTAATCAATCTTGGAATTTTTGCTTTAGCAAATTTCATTATCTTTTTTAGCCAAAATTTCTATCTTACAGCGTTTGCGCGTTTTGTAGCAGGAACACAACATGGAGTATTTTTTGTCATTGCTACCTTAGCTGTAAGTGCTATAACCCCAGATGATAAAAAATCAAGCGCTCTAGCTATAATGGTCACAGGACTTACTGTAGCCTTGGTTACTGGAGTGCCACTTGGAACTTTCATAGGGCATTATTTTGGCTTTAAATTTATCTTTTTACTTATTTTTATCATTACAAGCCTAGCATTTTTTGGAGTATGGCATATGATGCCCAAAAATTTACATCCTAGTCCAACAAGTCTTAAAAATCTAATCCCTGCTTTTTCGCATCAAAATTTGTTAAAAACTTATACTATAACCATTTGTAGCTGTGGGGCTCAATTTGTTCTTTATACTTATTTGCAAAAATTACTCGTAGAAATAAGCAGTTTTAAAGTCCAAGATACAGCTTATATCTTGCTCTTATATGGAATTTGTGCAATTTGCGGGAATTTATGGGGCGGAAAAATAGTAGATAAAAAAGGTGCTATTTTTTCCTTGCGTCTTATTTTAAGCATACAAGTTCTAGTATTTTTAAGCGTATTTCTCACCATGTATTCTAAAATTTTAATCATTTTTAGCGTAGCCTTGATAGGATTTTTTGCCTTTTCAACCATACCTGCACTAAAAATGCTTAGCATTGCCAAAGCTAAACGCCATACTTATAAAGTCATAGATAGTACAGTAAGTGTGAATGAAGCAGCTTTTAATGTAGGCATAGCTTTAGCAAGTTTTTTAGGTGGGATTGTTTTAGCAGGATTGGGCATAAAATTTAATGCTTTATTTTCGGCACTTTTTGTAAGCCCTGCTTTGATTTTTGCCTTACTTTTTGCCAAAGATAAATTAAATTATAAAAAATTTCAAAGAAAAAGTTTAAAAAAGATATAAATTGGAATAGAAATTGCTTGTTTGTTTAATGTAAAGTTAAATAAAGGAGGAGAAAATGGTAGTAGATAATACTCAAAAAACATCAAATGCTATTTTTAGCACCACAACAAAGGTTAAAGAGAAAAATACTTCAGCAGATGAATTTCAAGCCACATTAAATGAAGTAAAAAACAAAGAAGAAAAGGAAGAAGAAAAAACAAGCTCAAGCAAATTTACCAACGAAGATATTGATCTTAGTGCTGTTAGAGAAGACTTTAGATCTTATGCTTGGCAAAAAATGAGAGAAGATCAATACAAAAAAAATGAGGAGACTTTGCTAAATAAGCTTTTTGCTACAATTGACGCAGGAAATGCCACAAACAATACAAAGGCTTAATATACAAATCAAAATTCAAACTACACAAACGAGAATTCCAATAATTCTCGTAAAATTTCTCATAACTCTGGATAAAATGAAAAAAATTTATTATTTCCTCCATATGAAGAAAATATAGAAAAATTGACCAATTTAATTTATCAATTTCTGTTATAATTTTGCCAAAAACAAAGGAAAATAATGATTTTTATTGATGCTTGCTTTAAAAAACCTACACCCTATACCCCTATTTGGATGATGCGTCAAGCAGGAAGATATTTGCCAGAATATATGGAAGTAAGAAAACAAGCGGGCGATTTTCTCTCTTTGTGTAAAGACTATAAAAAAGCTTCTGAAGTTTCTTTACAGCCTATTGATATTTTAGATGTAGATGCAGCAATCATTTTTTCAGATATCTTAGTTGTTCCTCTCGAAATGGGCATGAATTTACATTTTGAAAAAGGAGAAGGACCTGTTTTTGATAATCCTATTTCAACCCTAGAAGACTTAGAAAAACTTGACGATCAAAATGCGCATAAAAAATTAAATTATGTCTATGATGCCTTAAAGCTTACTAGAGAAAAATTATCTCAAAACAAGGCTTTAATAGGATTTTGCGGAAGCCCTTGGACTATAGCTACCTATATGATAGAAGGAGGCGGAAGTAAAAATTATGCAAAGTGTAAAAAAATGCTCTATCAAAACCCAGAACTTTTACATAAAATTCTAAACAAACTAACTCAAGTTTTAAAACTTTATTTAGAAGAGCAAATTAAAGCAGGTGCCAATGCTGTACAAATTTTTGATAGCTGGGCAAGTGCTTTAGAATACGATAAGTTTTTTGAATTCTCTTTTAATTATATGCTTGAAATTTCAAATTTTATTAAAGACAAATACCCAAATATACCTGTAATTTTATTCCCTAAAGGTATTAGCGGTTATTTGGATAGAATCGATGGTAATTTTGATGTTTTTGGGGTTGATTGGAGCACTCCGCTTGATTTAGCACGTGATAAACTATCGCACAAATACACTCTTCAAGGCAACATGGAGCCTTGCAGACTTTATGATAAAAATGCCATTAAAAAAGAAGTAGAAAAAATACTAAAAACCATGCAAAATAAAGCTCATATTTTCAACTTAGGACATGGGATCTTGCCTGATATTCCTGTTGAAAATGCAAAATATTTTATCAAGCTTGTACAAGAAAGTTCAGCTAAATGAAAATACTCTTTGGTCCTGTTAGCTCAAGGCGTTTTGGAAGATCTTTGGGTATAGATTTAAGCCCTAGTAAAAAACAATGCAATTTTGATTGTGTTTATTGTGAGCTTGATCCAAAAAAAGCCCAAGAAAAACAGGATGAAATTATCAGCATAGATAAAATTATCTCCGAAGTTAAAGCTATGCTTGAAAAAAATGTTGAATTTGATTTTCTTACCCTTACTGCCAACGGAGAGCCTAGTCTTTATCCTTATTTAAATGAGCTTATTTTATCTTTACGCAGCATTGCTAAAGATAAAAAATTGCTTATTTTAAGCAATGGCACAGCTGTATTAGATGAAGACAAATTTAATGCTTTGCTAAAACTAGATGTGGTCAAATTTAGCCTAGATAGTGCAGTTGCTAAAACTTTTTATCGTATTGATAGAGCTTTAAAAAACATTGATTTAGAAAAAATGATAGAAAAAATGGCAGATTTTAGAGCTAGGTTTAATGGAGATTTGATTATGGAAATTCTAGTTGTTAAAGATCTTAATGATAACGAAGAAGAATTTAAAGCACTCAATCAAGCTTTAAAAAAAATCATGCCTTTAAGAGTTGATCTAAGCACCATAGATAGACCTCCTGCTTATGCTGTTAAAAAAGTAAGCGAAGAAAAACTTTTAGAACTTTCTAAACTTATAGATTCTACTCCTGTACTCTTAGCCAAAAGACATTATGAAGGTGAAAAACTAAGCTTCAATGAAGAAGAATTATTAAAAATGCTTCATTTACGCTCACAAAGCGAAATAGATATAGAAGTGAAATTTGATGAACAATCCAAAACTCTCTTAAATCAACTTATCAAAGAAAAAAAGGTAAAAATTCTCGATTTAGCTGGAGTTAAATTTTATAAAGTTTAGGCCTTTGGTAAATACTTTCTAAGTAAAGCTATAAGATCATTTCTACTTACATCACTTAAAACTTCACTCACACAATCAAAATCCCTAACTTTTTCCTTTGAAAAAAAGATGATATGGCTTTGTGGATGCTGTTTTTTATAAGCACTTAGCAAATTTCTCATTTGTTCAAGATCAAATTTAATTAATTCATAATCAAGCAAAATCAAACGATAAGTCTCCTTGCTTAATTCTTGTTTTAATTGACTAAAAGAATTTATACATATATTTTTATCGCATTGTTTTTCTATTATATTAAAAAATAAGGTTGCATCAAAATCATTTTGTTTAAAAAGCAATACATTATTTTGATAAGGGGTTTTAAATTTTAAAGTGCAAACCTTATCAAGCTTGTTTTGCAAAATATTTTCAAGATCTTTTTTTTCAAAAGGTAAAGTTAAAAAATACTCATAATGTGTATTTTTATGGCGACCCATCACTATAAAATCATAGTTTTTCTTTACATTTTCATTTAAAATTTTATCCTTGATAAAAATCAAATGAAAGTCATTAACATCAAAACTTAAATTTTTAAAACAAGTGCTTTCTATGCCAAAATACGAAAGTAAATTTGCAAGTAAAAAATTCTCAAGCTCATCATTATTAACTATAGCCACACTTGCTTCAAATTGCAAAACCTTTCCATGAGATGTCCCTATAATGCTTTTATGATGCTCTAAAGCCTCATTTAATTCTAATCTAATTTGATCTTTTTGAGAATTTAAGGCATTTAAAATCAAAGAATTAATTTCTTTATTATACCCTTCATTTAAGCAACGCATTGCATTGGATATATTTCCAAGCTGATATAAATTTTCCTCCAATAAATGCAAATATCTATCTTTTTCATGGGATGTTTTAGTTAAATTTTGACCCGTAGTTTCAAATTTTTCCTTTAACAAATCAAGCACGCTATCAACATCAATCTTTTTTTGAAAATTTAAAAAATCATTTTGCATGTAAAAAATTTTTTGATATATTTTGTTTATATTTCTATTTTGTCTAAAAGCAAAAATAAAAAGTGTTAAAGATAAAACAAAAATGCTAGAAAACATACCTATTTTCAGTTGTTCAGCAACACTATCAAGCTTTGAGATATCAATACTTAAATACGCTAAAATTAGATTAAAAATAAAAATTATCCCTGCTAATATCAAATCAATTTTCCTTTATCTTTTGTGCCACTTTCTTGCCTACAAGCATTGCAAGATCTTTAAAATCAGCCTTATATATAGATTCAAAATTTCCATAATACGCTAAAAGTTTTTGTATAACCCCTGAACTAAGTCCTAAATTTACAAGCTTAGAACTATTCAAGTCCTGTTTTTTCTTAGTATTTTGATGAAAGCTGATAGCAAAACGATGCGCTTCATCTCTTAATTTCTGTAAGAATTGTAGTTTTTTATCGTTAATACTTAGGCTAAATTCTCCTTTTAAGGAATGAATTTTATCTCTAGCACCTCCTTTAGCCCTATGTGCTTTTGCATCGATTTTTTCTTTTGAAATAGCTAAAATATCGACATTTGCCCCACTACTTACAATGATTTCTTTAGCCAAATCAAGCAAAGCCTTGCCTCCATCTATAAGCCATAAATCAGGAGGGGGTATTTTATCAAAGTCCAAAGCCCTACGCATTAAAACTTCACGCATTTGATCATAATCATTTTTATGTTTTAAATGAAATTTGCGATATTTTGACTTATCCCAAGAATTTGCACTATAAGTTACCATAGCTCCAACATTTGCCACGCCTTGCAAATGAGAATTATCAAAAATTTCTATATCATTTGGTAAATTTTCAAGCTCAAAATAAGACTTTAATTCTTTTTGTATAGTAAAATCATGATTTTTTTGCTCTTTTTCTATATTTAAAAGGGCATTTTGAAAAGCCAAATCACAAATTCTTCTTTTTTCTCCTATTTTAGGGATTTTAATACTGATTTTTTTATCAAACCTTTGGCTTAAAATTTCTTCTAAAAGCATTCTATCTTCAAATTCTTCATAAACATAAATAACATTTGCAAGCAAAGGAATATCCATGCTAAAATTTTCTAAAATCAGTTGCTTATAAATTTCATTTTTATCCCATTGTATATCATTTTTTATAGGAGTAATCTTAGAATTTACACTGATAATTTTTCCATTTTGCACTACAAAACGTAAGGTTGAAAGCATGGAATTTTCAAAGGCTAAAGCAAATACTTCAAAATCTTCTAATTTTGCAATATCTATTTCAACCTTAACTTCCAAATCTTTAATCGTTGCAATCTGATCCCTTACTTTAGCTGCTTCTTCGTAATTTTCATTTTGCGCTAAAACAAACATTTGTTTTTCTAAGTTTTTAAGCAAAACACTAGGATTTAAAAGCGCATGCATAGCCTCATCTAAAATTTCAAGGTATTTTTCCCTGCTGATGCGTTTATCACAAGGCGCAAGACAACGAGAAATTTGATAAAAAATACAAGGGGATTTGCAACTTGCTTTTTGTTTTAAAGGATAGTATAAATAAAGCGCATTTAAAAGCTCTCTAGCACCTTTAAAAAAAGGGCCAAAATATTTGATTTTGCTTTTTTTTACCAATTTTCTAGTGATCTCAAAGCGTGGAAATTCTTCTTCAAAATCCACATAAATATAAGGATAAGTTTTATCATCTCTTAGTAAAATATTATATTTTGGATGCAGTTGTTTGATAAAAGAATTTTCTAAAATCAAAGCATCGGCTTCTGAATTAGTAGTGATAAATTCCAAATGCACTGTTTCTTCAATCATTTTTTGAATTCTTAAAGAATTTCTTGGATTTGCATGTAAATTTGGAGTAAAAGCAAAATAAGATTTGACACGATTTTTAAGATTTTTAGCCTTACCTACATATAAAAGCTTTCCTTCTTGATTGAAGTATTGATAAACTCCAGCACTATTGGGAAGAGTTTTTAGCTCATTTTCTAATTTCTCTTTAGTCAAGATTAGAACCTTTTTTTATAAGTTCTCTTAAATCTTCAAATTTCTTAAATAATTTTTCATCTTTAAAGCAATTTTTAAATTCACCCTTAGAAAGCTCCAAATAAGAATTTTTAGAGAGTTTTTCATCATTTTTGTTTTTATTTACTGCATAAGTGTATTTTTGGGAAAAGATTTTTATATCTTTTATATCAACAAATCCACTTAAAGGATATTTTTGTCCATATGCTTTTATGAGAAATTTAATATAAATTTTGCTATCATCATGATTTAATTCTTGATAAGCTGCTGGATGTAAGGTTATTATATTTAAAATATGATTTTTTACATAAATTTTAGCAATCAAACGTTGCTTAGCAAGCGGAAAAGAACTTAAAAAATCTTTGCAAAAAAATAAGGTTTTTAAAGGCTTATAATGAGGTTTATCCATCAATTCATTAATGACAGCACTAGCGTTTTTAGTCATCTTAATATTATTTCTTTTTCTCATAAGATGATTTTAGCATTTCTTTTCTTAATTTTCTTCTGTGCTTGCGGATATAAAGGCAACCCTCAATACACAAGCTATGAACAAAATGGTTCGGTAAAAACCATTAAAAAATACGAACAATTACATAGGTGGTAAATAATGAAAAAAGCAGATATTTTAGTTTTAGACTTTGGCTCTCAATACACTCAGCTTATAGCAAGACGCCTAAGGGAACAAGGAGTTTATGCAGAAATTTTACCTTTTAATGTAAGTTTAGCTGATATTAAGGCAAAAGAACCAAAAGGTATTATTTTAAGCGGAGGTCCAGCAAGCGTATATGCAACTGATGCGTATTTTTGCGATAAAGGCATATTTGACTTAGGTTTACCTATTCTTGGAATTTGTTATGGTATGCAGCTTATGGCGCATCATTACAAAGCTACAGTTGCACCTGCAGGACATAAAGAATACGGTAAAGCAAACATAGAAGTTAAAAAAGATAGCGCTTTATTTAAAAATCTTCCAAAAAAGCAAACTGTTTGGATGAGTCATTCTGATAAAGTAGAAAATTTACCTCAAGGTTTTGAAGTTTTAGCCACAAGTGAAAATAGCCCTTTTTGTGTTTTTGGAAATGAAGATAAGAAATTTTTTGCTCTGCAATTTCACCCAGAAGTACAACACAGTGAATTTGGCAAAAATATCTTAAAAAATTTTGCTAAATACGCTTGTAATTGTGAAAGTGTTTGGAATATGGGTTCTTTTGCAAAAACTCAAGCAGAAAAAATCCGTGAAGAAGTAGGCAGTGATAAAGTGCTTTGTGCTGTAAGTGGCGGAGTAGATAGTAGTGTAGTTGCTGCACTTTTAGCCAGTGCTATAAAAGAGCAAGTTATAGTAGTTTTTGTAGACAATGGACTTTTAAGGAGCGGAGAAAAAGAACAAGTTGAATTTATGTTTAAAAATACCTTAGGTATCGATCTTATCAGCATTGATGCAAGTGAAATTTTCTTAAGTCGCTTGGCTAATGTTAGAGATCCTGAGCAAAAAAGAAAAATCATAGGAAATACCTTTATAGAAGTTTTTGAAGAAGAAGCAAAAAAACATAAAGATGTAAAATATCTCGCTCAAGGAACACTTTATACTGATATCATAGAAAGTTCTGTTGTAGGTGCAAGCAAAACCATTAAAAGCCATCATAATGTAGGGGGCTTGCCTGAAAAAATGAATCTTAAACTCATAGAGCCTTTAAAAGAAATTTTTAAAGATGAAGTGCGTGCCCTAGGACTTGAGCTTGGACTTAGCAAAGAAGTAGTTTATCGCCATCCTTTCCCTGGACCAGGGCTTGCTATACGCATTATGGGAGAAGTAAATCGCCCTAGCTTAGAACTATTGCGCAAGACTGATGTAATTTTACTTGAAGAACTTAAAAGCACCGGCTGGTATGATAAAACTTGGCAAGCATTTTGCGTGCTTTTAAATGTTAAAAGCGTTGGGGTTATGGGGGATAACCGCACTTATGATAATGCAGTTTGTATACGCGTTGTAGATGCAAGTGATGGTATGACAGCTACTTTCTCGCATTTACCTTACGAAGTTTTAGAAAACATAAGTCGCCGTATCATCAATGAAGTAGAAGGTATAAACCGCGTTGTTTATGATATCTCAAGCAAACCACCTGCAACCATAGAATGGGAATGATCCATTTTTTCTAGCTCTTATTTTTATTATAAAATTTTTATAAAAATAAGGCTAGAATTTATTCAAGAAATTTCAAGGAAGAAATATGCATGGAAAAATAGCTATTTATATGGATTCTACAGGACGTGGAACCGTTACAAACTCAGCAAATACCTTTTTTGACTTCAATCGCCAAATTTGGAATGATAAAAAAAGTATGCCAAGTGTTGGCATGCTTGTGGAATTTAGAACTCTTTCTAGCGAAAAAAAAGCAGAAGACGGCAAGCCCGTTCAAACAAGCAAAACCATAACGGGTATAAAACCTTCAAAATTTCAAGAATTTAAAGAAGGGGATTTTATCACTGAGCATGATTTTTGGAAAACTGATAATGATGATGAATTAGAAGACTTGCAAAACTCAAGAAGAAGTGCTTATATAACAGAACTCTATAGAACAACAGACTTTGACAGTATAGAAAAAATTCCTCTTTCTTTTACTATACCTCAAGCTATACAAAAATATTTTGCCCATGAAATTTTATCCGTAGAAACGCTTCAAGCCAATCTACAAGATGAAAAGGAAATTCCTTGCATACTTGATTATCTTATACTTAAAAGATTTTTATTTAAAGCTTATGATACTTTAATTTTTATGGATAATAGCATAGACCAAACCCAATTTAGCGCGTTAAAAAGCATCATGATGCATTTAGAGAATTCATATAAGCAAATGATAGCTGATCAAAAACCAAATATCACTAAAATTTTTAACGAAACTTTTTTATCTTTGCAGTGTCATTACCAAGCTTTAGTAGCCACCATAGATACAAGAAAAAATCGTCTAGCCTCACTTGAAGCACAAATGAAAACTTTGCAATCTGAAATAAATCTTAAAAGCAATGCGGCCAATACAGACCCTGAAAAACTTAAAGCAAGACAAGAAAGATTGGCTAAACTACAAAAAGAAGCAGAATACTACAGAACAACACTAAAAAGACTTGATGCTATAAGGGAAGATTTTTATAAGAAAAATTACAATATTTTCGAAAATGCTTTTAAACTTTCACGAGAAAAGCTCTTTAAAAAAATTGTCACAGGTTTAAATCTATGCGCAACCATAATGGATGTTAAAATTTGGCACTTATCTTTAAAATCATCAGGGGTTAAAAATTCTTATTTTACCATGAGCAATATAGAAAATTCTTTCTGTTCTCTTTCTTTTGCAGAACATTACTTAAGTCGCTTAAATAAATCCGCTCTAAATCCTTTTGATCAAAAACTTTTAGTGTATATTCAAAAAATTACAAAAGAACAAAGAAAAAAATTTTTAGTTGTCACATCGGATTTAGATTTATTATGCAAATTAAAAATTGAAAACTTTTCACAAAATCCATATTATTTAGTAAAATACGCACCTAAAAAAGTAAATTATCAGTCTTTAATGCGTGACAACACCTTTGATATAGTCTATATTGATGAAAAACATGTTTGGGAAAATGTTGCCGATATTATTTTACAAGGAAAGCATTTTGACAAATCAGGAAAAACCAAATTTAAACTGATTTAAGACATAGAAATTTAAGCTAAATTAAGTTATAATTTCCTTGCCTAAACAGTTTGTGGTATTTAAAGTGATCCAACACATTTTTATTAACTGCGATTGTGTGATTTACCGTGTTCTGTGGCATCGTTTGAGCTTTGAAAAAAGCGAGAAGTTGCAGCCTTTAAAAATTACCTAGCGGTTTTCTTTGACTTTTTGGGGTCAATCTTTGTTAAACGGCTGTTTGGGTTTAAAAGGAGATATAAATGAAAATAATGATTTTGGGTAGTGGTGCAAGAGAATATTCTATTGCTTTAGCCTTAAGAAGAGTAGACAAAAATTTAGAGTTTTATTTTGCTCCTGGAAATGGCGCTACCGAAAGTCTTGGAACAAATTTAAACCTAAAAGATCCAGTAGTTTTAGCAACCTATGCGAAAGAAAAAGGTTTTGATCTTTGTATAGTAGGAAGTGAAAGTTTTTTAGCTGAAGGTGTTGTAGATATTTTTAAACAACAAGGACTTGCCATTTTTGGGCCAAGTAAAGCTGCTGCAATGCTTGAAACCTCAAAATCTTTTATGAAAAGCTTTCTTAAAAAATACCGTATCAAAACAGCCAAATTTTTAAACACAAATGATATTGAAAAAGCAAAAAATTTTATACATAGTTTAACCCCTCCTATAGTAGTAAAAGCCGATGGACTTTGCGCAGGAAAAGGTGTTATCATAGCTAAGACTCATGAAGAAGCCATAGAAGAAACAGCTAAAATGCTGAGTGGAGAAAGCTTTGGAGATGCTGGAAAACTCGTTGTAATTGAAGAATTTTTAGATGGTTATGAATTAAGCATTTTTGCAGTATGTGATGGCAATGATTTTGTTTTACTTCCTGTAGCACAAGATCACAAAAAATTACTCGATAATGATCAAGGGCCAAATACTGGCGGAATGGGTGCTTACGCTCCTAGCTCTTTAGCGAATGAAAGCTTGCTTAGAAAAGTTCAAAAAGATATTATTTTACCGACTTTAGCAGGCATGAAAAAAGAAGGAGCGGAATTTTGTGGTGTTTTATTTATAGGCGCTATGATCGTTGGAAATAAACCTTATGTATTAGAATTTAATGTTCGCTTTGGAGATCCTGAATGTGAAGTTTTAATGCCTTTAATCGAAAATCCTTTGGAGCTTATTTTAGCTGCTACTCAAAGACGCTTAAGACACACAAAAATCAAAATCAAAAAAGAATTTGCAGTAGGGGTTGTATGCGCGAGTGAAAACTATCCTTACAAAAGTTCACCAAAAAGTGAAATTACTGTAAATAACATTCCTGAAAACTCTCATATCTCTTATGCTGGAGTAAGCCTAGAAGATGGCAAATTAATGGCTGATGGTGGAAGAGTTTTGGTTTGCGTTGGCACAGGAAAAAGTATAGAAGAAGCGCAAAAAAATGCTTATAAACTTTGTGATAATGTAAATTTCAAAGGAAAGCAATACAGAAAAGACATCGCTCATCAGGTTCTTAAATGAAAGAAAATTTACAAGACCGCTTAGAGCGTGAAAATCTAAAAATAGCAAGTTTTGGAAAAAGAGTTCTAGCTTTTTTAATCGATGATATGGTTATTTCTTTGATTGTATTTATCATTTTTTATGATCGTCTAATCCAAGCAAAAGATTTATTTGAAACGACTCAAATTATAGGAAATTTTTATCTTGGCTTCATCTTGCTTCATTTTAGCTATCAAGCGATTTTTACTTATCTTTATGGGGCAAGTTTGGGAAAAATATTATGCAAAATTATCATCTTGGATGAAAATCTTCTCGACAAACCCAATCTCATCCAAAGTTGCATCAGATCTGCCATAAGACAAGTTAGTGCTATGGCGTTTATGCTTGGGTTTGCTTGGGCTTTAAGCAATGATTTGCGCAAAGCTTGGGAGGATTATCTAGCAAGGACAATAGTAGTCGATGTGGCGTAAATTTTCCCTATTGCTAGGAACTAGCATAGCTTTAAATGCAGCACAAGTTGATATTTACGCTCTTGATGCAAAAAAAGAAGGTGATATTCTTACTGCAAACAATGATGTTATTATTTTTTCTGATTTTTATTTCATCACTGCCAATAAAGCAATTTACAATGAAAAAACCGGAGATGTTGAGCTTTTTGGCGATGTTAACATCCTAAGGGGACAAAACGAAAGATCACATTCTGATTATGCTAAAATCAACCTAAATTCCAATCAAGCCGATTTTAGTAATTTTTTCTTTTCCAATAACAATCTTGAAGTATGGTTTCAAAGCAAAACAAGCCATCTAAATGATAAAGTCTTTGAAAGCAAAATTTCAGCAGTTTCAAGCTGCAATGTTGAAGATCCTGATTGGGAAATTCGTTTTTCAAAAGGCTGGCTTAACCGGGAAACCAATTTTGTTCATCTTTACAATGCAAGATTATATGTTAAAAATACCCCGGTTTTTTATCTACCTTATTTTGGATTTAGTGCTGATACTCATAGACAAAGCGGGCTTTTAATCCCAAAAATCGTTTTAAAAAGTAGCGAAGGCTTATACTATGAACAACCTATTTATATTGCCACTCAAGAAAATTGGGATTTAGAACTTGATCCACAAATTCGAACAAACCGTGGTTTTGGACTTTATTCTACTTTAAGATTTCTTGATTCTCCATATTCAACAGGAGAATTAAATTTTGGTGCTTTTAGGGAAAATAGCTCCTATTTTCACGATGAAAATTTGAAAAATCAAACCCACTATGGAATAGAACTAAAATACTCAAGAGATGATTTAATCAAATCTTTACTCAGTGATAATTTTCAAGAAGGCCTATGGATAGATGCAACCTATCTCAACGATGTGGATTATTTAAATTTAGGAAGTAGAGATTATCGAGATCTTAACTCGCTTGTAACCTCCAAAATCAATTATTTTTTAGCCGATGAAAACAATTTTTATGGAGCTTATGCAAGATATTATATCGACACATCTAAACTTAGCAACAATACAACCTTGCAAGAATATCCAAGCTTTCAATATCATAGATTTTTAAATAACCTTTTTGATGAACGCTTGCGTTATTCATTTGATGCTTCATTTCATAATTTTTATCGACCTGCTGGTTCTTATGCAAATGAGTTAAATTTAGACTTGCCTATCTCGTATCACAATGCTTTTTTTGGAGACTTTTTACACTTTACTTTTACAGAAAAATTTTATGCTTCTTTTGTAAATTATAGCAACGATCCCGAAAGAAACCATGAGCATTATTTCAGAAACACTCATGATTTTAATCTCTACACCGATCTTTCAAAAGCTTATGAAAATTTCTTTCATACTTTAAATTTAGGAGTGAATTACATTTTACCAGGAGCAAAATCAGGTAAAATCACGCAAGATTATCTTGAAGAATACGACAAAGAAAACGAACATACAAGTCTTTATGCTGTGCAATATTTCTATAACAACGAAGGACAAAAAAAACTCAAACACAGATTTTCACTTGACTATCTCAATAAACAAAATAAATTCTATGAACTTGAAAATCTTTTAACTTATTATTTTAATGCAAACATCAATCTCAACAGCGAAGTGCTTTACTCTTATGAACAAAGTCGCTTTACCAATGTCATCAGCCAAATAGAAGTCAATACAAATTCAAAATTTAATTGGATGTTTTCTCATGCTTATCAAAACGATGAGTATGGAAAATATAGCTTTATTGGCACAAGAGCAAATTATATTGCCTCACCTAATTACAATTTATTTGGTGGAATTTGGTTTGATACTCAAAGAGCTCATGCAAACATGTGGGAACTTGGCTATACCTATCAAAGAAAATGTTGGAACTATTCTTTAATGTATAGAGAAAGAATCGATCCACAACTCACAAGTGGTGGTATCACAGCTAAAAATCAAAGCGGAGTTTATTTTATTTTCAACTTCTATCCTTTAGGAGGAGTAAAATACGATTTCTCTTTAGCAGAAAGTGAAAACAAAATTTAAAAAGGATGAAATTTGCTAAATATTTTAAAAAATTTTACGAATTTATTATCTGGTAAAAAAGGAAAAATAATGCAATACAGCATAGAAATTAACAAAAATACAGAAATATTTGATATAGATAAAGTCGCCAAACAAGCTGCTGGTGCTGTTTTAATGAGACAAGGCAAAAGCGTTGTTCTAGCTACAGTTGCAAGAGAAGAAAAACAAGTTGAAGAAGATTTTTTACCCCTAACCGTCCAATACATCGAAAAAGCTTATGCCGCGGGAAAAATCCCTGGTGGTTATGTCAAAAGAGAAACCAAGCCAAGCGATGCAGAAACCTTAACAGCACGTATTATCGATAGAAGCTTACGCCCTCTTTTTCCAAAAGGCTATGCTTATCCAACTCAAATCGTTGTGATGGTTCTCTCAGCTGATCCTAAAGTAGATTTACAAGTAATGAGCTTAAATGCCGCAAGCGTAGCTCTTTATCTTAGTGATATACCTATGAAAGCTCCAGTATGTGGTGTTCGCATAGGAAAGATAGATGGAAATTTCATACTCAATCCAAACAATGAAGAGCTTCAAAATAGCACTCTAGATCTCTATGTAGCAGGTGTAAAAGATGAGCTTTTGATGATAGAAATGAGAGCCTTGCCTGATCAAAAAGAAAATGAAATTTTTATCGAAGCTCCTTATGCTGATGTTTTAACTCAAACCACTTCACAAAATATGAATGAACTTAGCGAAGATGAAATTTTAGAAGCTCTAAATTTAGCTCAAAAAGCTATATTAAATGGTTCAAATGCTTATGAAGAAGCCTTTAGCAAACACAAAAAAAATTCTCAAATCGAACTAAAAAATGAGATTGAACATCCTGAAATTTTAGCTTTTATAGAAAATAATTTCCAAAAACAAATCAAAGAAGCCATCAACCAAATGGCAAAAAGCGAAAGAGCAAGCGAACTAAATAAAATCGCTAAAGAAATTTTAAATCTTGAAATCGCTAAAGACTGGAGCGAAGAAAGTATCTTAAATACCTTAGCTAAAGTCAAACGCAAACTTATTCGTGAGCAAATTTTAAATGAAGGCAAAAGAGCTGATGGTAGAAGTTTAAACGAGGTTCGTCCTATCAGTATAGAAACCAATCTCTTGCCAAACGCTCATGGCTCTTGTCTTTTCACTCGTGGACAAACTCAAGCTCTAGTGGTTGCAACCTTAGGCGGAGAAAACGATGCTCAAATGATAGACTTGCTTACAGAAAAAAATCCTATAAGCGAACGCTTTATGGTAAATTATAATTTCCCAGGTTTTTCAGTAGGCGAAGCAAGTCCTATCAAAGCTCCAGGAAGAAGAGAGCTAGGACATGGAAATTTAGCCAAAAGAGCACTTTATCCAAGCATAGATGAAAACTATCCTTATGTAATCCGCTTAGTCAGTGAAATTTTAGAAAGCAATGGCTCAAGTTCTATGGCAACGGTTTGTGGCGGATCTTTAGCCCTAAAAGCAGCAGGAGTGCCAAGCTTAAAACTTGTTGCAGGAGTAGCCATGGGGCTTATCTTTGAAGATAGCAAATTTGCTGTTTTAACAGATATCATGGGACTTGAAGATCATGATGGGGATATGGACTTTAAAGTAGCAGGAAGCAAAGACGGCGTTACTGCTCTTCAAATGGATATAAAACTAGGCGGAATCGATCAAGAAACACTAAAACAAGCTTTATACCAAGCCAAAGAAGGAAGAATTCACATCCTAAATATCATGGAAGAAGCCGCCAAAGAAATCGTAGTCAATGAAGAAGTTTTACCTAAACTTGAGCTTTTTAGCGTTGATCCTTCAAAAATCGTTGATATCATAGGGCAAGCTGGAAAAACCATCAAAGAAATCATAGAAAAATTTGGCGTTTCTATAGACTTAGATCGCGAAAAAGGTGAAGTAAAAATAGCAGGTAATCAAAACGAGCAAATCAAAGCCGCAAAAGACTACATCATAAACATCACAAGCTCTCAAAAAGGAACTAAAAAAGGCTCTAAAGACAAAGATATATCAGACTTTGAACTTGGGCAAGAATTTCAAGGTATTGTTAAAAAAATCGCTCCTTTTGGAGCCTTTGTGGAACTTAAAAATGGTGTTGATGGTTTATTGCATAGTTCAAAAAGCAAGCATCTTAATTTAAGCGAAAACCAAAGCTTAAAAGTTAAAATCAGCGAAATTAAAAACGGAAAAATTTCTGTGGATTTGTGTGAGTGAGTGAATTTCTAACTCATCCTTTTGAACCTTTTTTTGACAAAGATTCTAAAATCTTAATTTTAGGATCTTTTCCTTCTATCAAATCAAGACAAGACGGCTTTTATTATCAACACCCAAGAAATCGTTTTTGGCCTATACTAGAAACACTTTTTGATGTAAAATTAGAAAATATCACAGAACAACAAGCCTTTTTAAGAAAAAAACATATCGCTCTTTGGGATGTACTTCAAAGTTGCAAGATAAAAAATTCAGATGATAAAACCATAAGTTATGCAAAAGCCAATGATTTAAACCTAATCCTTTCTCAAGCCAAAATCCAAGCCATTTTTACTACAGGGCAAAGTGCTTATAGATTTTTTGTTAAATTCCACCCTAACTTAGAAGCCATAGCCCTACCCTCAACTTCTCCTGCAAATTTAAATTTTTCTTTTGAGCAGCTTTTACAAAACTATGAAATAATCAAAAAATTTACAAAATAACAAACTAAGCATTACCCAAGCAAGAAAAGAAAAAAGCTAGTTTACATCTAACTTTTGCGTGTTATCTTTAAATTCAAATTCCACTCTCTTAGCCCCAAAACCTTTAGCAATAGCTTCTAAAGTATCCTTAGCACTTTTATGAATTTTGCTTTCTAAATTTTGGATAAGATTTAAAGACAAGTCTTTAACCTCATCTTTGGCTTCTTTTATGAGTTTGTTTTTATCACTTTCACTAAAACTAATCCCCGTACTATTGATAGAATCAGGCAGTAAAAAAGGTAAAAATTTAGCATTTTTTTCATCATAAAATTTCATATCTATGATGCTGTGTTTGTATCTACACTCTGGCATGATGATCTTATAAGCATCGTCCCCTAAAGGCAAAATATCAAAGTTTTTATCCCTTAAATCATACAAGAAAGTGATCTCAAATTCAAAAATCAAAGCAATCTGTCTTTCACTCAAAGACCATCCTAAAAGATTTTTCCAAATTCCATTAAAAGCGCTATCTTTTTTAGTGACAATCTCTTTACTAAAAACTTGAAAAACACTTAATTCTCCTATGGATTTAAGTTGCATGATATCGCTAAAACTTTGCGTGCTTTTTTCTTCTATTTTAGGGCTTTTATACTGCCTAAAAAGCACTACAAACAAAAGCACAAGCAAAATCATCACTAAAACAAATAAAATCATTTCCATTTTAAACCTTTCTAAATTTATAAACCTTGATTTGAAAAGATATATTTTTTCTCAAACGCCAAGAAAATAAAAGCATTAATGATAAAAATCAAACACACAAAAGTAAAAACAAATTCCACGCTAAAATGAGAAGCCATAAGCCCTCCACCAAAAGCACCGCAAAAATTTCCCAAAAATTGACAAGTTTGATTAAAACCAAAAATCACACTTAAATTTTTAGCACTCACACTTTTTTTAAGCAAGGCATTCACACAAGGCAAAAGCCCTCCAAGTCCTACACCTATAAGCAAACGCACGAAAATAAGCGTATAAACATTACTTGCTACAGCCTGCAAGTAAAAGCAAATTCCACAAAATATCAAAGCTCCAAAAATAATCTTACTAGGCCCTATCTTATCGGCGATTTTTCCAAGTTTTGGTGCGAAAAAAAGATTGCTAATCCCACTTGCAGCCACCACTATACCCGCCCAAAGAGCCAAATTTCCACCTTGATGAATTTGCTCAACATAAATACTTAAAATCGGCATCACTCCAAAAGTGCCAAATTGTATCACAAAAGTAGTGATAAAAAGAACGATGATAAGGGTTTTGTTTTCTTTCACTTTTTGAGTATTTTTCTTCGCCTCTTTTTGAATTTTTCTCTCATGGATGAAAAAATAAATCGTCACAAAAGAACAAGCGATCAAAAAAGCCACCACATCAAAAACCGCACTAATGCTAAAAAATTCAGTCACAAAGCCACCAAACAAAGGCCCAAGCAAACTTCCACTTATAGAAGCCGTAGAAAGAGTTCCTAAAGCATAAGCCACTTTTTCTTTAGGCGCTATTACAGCGATAAATACAACAGCAGCAGAAGTAAAACCTGAAATTATCCCTGTTAAACCCCGCACAAAAACCACTTCTAAAGCACTATGCGCAAAGCTAAGCCATAAGGTTAAAACCGACATTCCAAAACTTGCACGAAGAAGCATATTTTTATAACCATACTTTGCGCCCAAAAAAGCCCATAAAGGTGAAAAAACAGCCATAAAAAGCGGAGTGATCCCAAAAGCAAGTCCTGAGTAAAACGCTATCTCACTCGTATCAACATGTCCTAGTTCTTTGATATAAAAAGGCAAAATCGGAGCGATTTGACTAAGCCCCATGCTTGTGGTAAAAACACCAAACCAACACACAAGCAAAGTTCTATTGAAATTTTCCATGGATTTATTGTATGATATTTTTTATAATTTTTAATTAAAACTCAAGGATAAAAATGAAAAAAATACTCTTTATATGCTTAGGCAATATATGCCGTTCACCTATGGCAGAATTTATCATGAAAGATCTTGTCAAAAAAGCAAATTTAGAAAAAGAATTTTTTATAAGCAGTGCTGGAACTTCAGGAGAACACGATGGAGAAGGTATGCACTATGGCACCAAAAACAAGCTTACCCAACTTAACATAGAACACAAAAACTTCACAAGCAAAAAACTCACTCAAAAGCTTTGTGATGAAAGCGATTTTTTAATCACCATGGATAATTCTAACTTCAAAAATGTTTTAAAAAACTTCACCAACACCCAAAACAAAGTTTTAAAAATCACTGATTTTAGTCCTAGTCTAAACTATAATGAAGTCCCTGATCCTTGGTATAGTGGAAATTTTAATGAAACTTATAAAATTTTATCCCTAGCTTGTAAAAATTTACTTGTTTTTTTATCAAAATAATTTAAAACAACTATATATTACTTCTCGTTTACTTTTTAGGCTTATACTTCTAAACGAACCGAAAAACATTCATAAGAAAAACTCCTTAAAATTACACGCCTAGCTTAAATCCCTTTAGCTAGGCTTTTCTTTAGATGTTTTTATCCTTCGGATTTAAAATTTTTACTATTTTAAGTGCTTCTTAAGAAAAAACTCCAAATTTATGTGCTACAATTACGATGTTTTATTAATTTTTGACAAGGAGAATTCTCATGAAACTAGTTAAACTTAGTTTAGTTGCAGCTCTTGCTGCAGGTGCTTTTTCAGCAGCTAACGCTACTCCACTTGAAGAAGCAATCAAAGATGTTGATGTATCAGGTGTATTAAGATACAGATACGATACAGGTAATTTTGATAAAAATTTCCTTAACAACTCAAATTTAAATAACAGCAAACAAGATCACAAATATAGAGCACAAGTTAACTTCAGTGCTGCTATAGCTGATAACTTCAAAGCTTTTGTTCAATTTGACTATAATGCTGCTGATGGTGGTTATGGTGCTAATGGAATAAAAAATGATCAAAAAGGACTTTTTGTTCGTCAATTGTACTTAACTTATACAAACGAAGATGTTGCTACAAGCGTAATCGCTGGTAAACAACAACTAAACACTATCTGGACAGACAATGGTATCGATGGTTTAGTTGGAACAGGTGTTAAAGTAGTAAATAACAGCATCGATGGTTTAACTCTAGCTGCTTTTGCTGTAGATAGCTTCATGGCTGAAGAACAAGGTGCAGATTTATTAGGATTTAGCAATATATCATCTAATTCTAAGGCAGCTCCTTTTAAATTAGACTCAATTGGAAATCTTTACGGTGCTGCTGCTGTAGGTTCTTATGATCTTGCTGGCGGACAATTCAACCCACAATTATGGTTAGCATACTGGGATCAAGTAGCATTCTTTTATGCTGTAGATGCAGCTTATAGCACAACTATCTTTGATGGAATCAACTGGACACTTGAAGGTGCTTACTTAGGAAATAGCCTTGATAGCGAACTTGATGATAAAGCACATGCTAATGGCAATTTATTTGCTTTAAAAGGTAGCATTGAAGTAAATGGTTGGGATGCTAGCCTTGGTGGTTTATACTACGGTGATAAAGAAAAAGCTTCTACAGTTGTAATCGAAGATCAAGGTAATCTTGGCTCTTTACTTGCAGGTGAGGAAATTTTCTATACTACTGGTTCAAGACTAAATGGTGACACTGGTAGAAATATCTTCGGTTATGTAACTGGTGGATATACTTTCAACGAAACAGTTCGCGTTGGTGCTGACTTCGTATATGGTGGAACAAAAACAGAAGCTGTTAATCATTTAGGTGGTGGTAAAAAGCTTGAAGCTGTTGCAAGAGTAGATTACAAATACTCTCCAAAACTTAACTTCTCAGCGTTCTATTCTTATGTGAACCTAGATGAAGGTGTAAACACTAAAGAAAGTGCTGATCATAGCACTGTAAGACTTCAAGCTCTTTACAAATTCTAAGAAGTTTTTAAGTTAACTTTAAGGCGGGGTTTTGCTCCGCTTTTTTTATGCCTGATTTTTAAAACTTAAATTTATATAAAAAAAGATTTTCCCAAGCTAAAAAGCTTTAGGAAAATTAGGACTTAAACCAATTAGCTATTTTTTCAAAAAGCCCTTTTTGCTCTTGATGCATACCATCTTTGATACCAAAACTTTCACTTAGTCTTTCTAAAAGTTCTTTTTGTTCATCGTTTAAAGAAGTTGGAAATTTGATAGAAATTTGAACGATTTGATTTCCTATGCGAGAACTATGAACATCTTTTACCCCTTCTTTTTCAAGAACAAATCTTTGTCCATCTTTAGCACCCTTTGGCAAATTTAAACTTGCTTCACCGCGTATGGTAGGTACTTTTATACTCTCTCCTAAGATAGCTTGAGTAAAAAACACTGGAAATTCTATATATATATCATCATCATCTCTGATAAAAGTATCATCTTCGGCAGCAATGATCTTAACATACATATCCCCTCTAGTGCCATTTTTTAAGATATTGCCTTTAGCATTGACACGAAGTTTCATACCTGTATCTACACCTTCTGGGATATTAAGTTCTACACTATCTTTGCTTTCATTATAACCTAAACCTTTACAATCGCTACATTTTTCACTAGCTTTTTCTCCACTTCCTTGACAATCAGGACAAGTTTGTGCAAAAGTGATAAAACCTTGAGAAATTCCAACTTGTCCTCTACCTTGACACTTTGGACAAGTTTGAAGTTTTCCATCTTTAGCTCCTGTTCCATTGCAAGTTTTGCAAAAACATTTATAAGTAAAGTCTATATTTTTCTTGCAACCAAAAACCGCTTCTTTAAAACTTAATTTTAAATTAACGATAAAATCGGAAGGGATTTTCTCATCATTTGAACTCTTTCTACGACGCGATGATGAGCCAAAGCCTTCTCCAAAAAAACTAGAAAATATATCTCCTAAATCCTCAAAACCACCAAAACCTGAGCTATTAGAACCAAATCCACCGCCTTTTAAAGCATCTTTTCCATATCTATCATAAATAGCTCGCTTTTCATCATTACTTAAAACCTCATAGGCTTCATTAACAAGCTTAAATTTCTCTTCTGCTTCTTTATCGCCTTGGTTTCTATCGGGATGGTATTTTAAAGCCATTTTTCTATAGGCTTTTTTTATGGTTTCTTTATCAGCACTTTGCGTGATTTCAAGAATTTCATAATAACTTATTTCCACATTATTCCTTTAAAAAATTTAAAATTTTGCTAGAATTTTAATCTTAAAAATTCAAAAATCTAATTTTAGCAAAAATAAAATCAATAATTTATCAAATTTTAAATAAAATTATGCAAATATTATAAATCTTAGATAAAATTTAAAGGATACTAAAATGATTAATGTGTTGATGATAGAAGATGATCCTGATTTTGCGCAATTATTATCTGAGTATTTAGCGCAATTTAATATTAAAATTACAAATTTTGAAAATCCTAAAAGCGCCTTAAATGTAGGCGTTCAAGGCTATGATTGCCTAATCTTGGATTTAACTTTACCAGGAATTGATGGTCTTGAAGTTTGTAGAGAAATCAGACAAAAAAGCAATATTCCCATTATCATCTCATCAGCTAGAGGCGACTTAAGCGATAAGGTTGTAGGGCTTCAAATTGGTGCTGATGATTACCTACCAAAGCCTTACGATCCAAAAGAAATGTATGCAAGGATTATGAGTCTTATTCGTCGCACAAAAAGAGTTGAACACGCAAATAATGAAAATATTAATTCTGCTTTCAAAATCGATGAGAGAAGGCATGAGATCACCTATGAAGATAAGGTTTTAACACTTACTCCTGCTGAGTTTGAAATTTTAGAATACCTTATCCAACAGCACGGATATAGCGTTTCAAGAGAACAGCTTGTAAGTCGCTGTAAAAATCTAAAAGATAAAGATTCTAAAAGTCTTGATGTTATCATTGGTCGATTAAGAGTAAAAATAGGAGATAGTTCAAAATCCCCAAAACATATTTTTTCTGTTAGAGGTATAGGATATAAACTAATAGGATGACAAAAAATTATTCTATTTATACCAAGCTAATTATTTTATTTGTTGTTACTTTTTTCTTAGTTTGTGTGCTTTTTATCGTTCTTTTGAAAATAGAAGGAAGTGCTTACAACGAAGAAGAAAGTTTAAAACAAGAAAATCTTATAAAAAATTTACTCATCTCCTATGAAAACACTTCAGGTGCTAAAATAGGATCCTATCTTGAAAATAGCGGTTTTAATACTATACAAAATCCCTATCTTGTAAAAAGCATAAGAAATAATGGACAATCACTTTTTAAAGCAAATGGAGAATTTTGCACCCTTTCTTCTTTAAAATATCATAGCAATCTTTATTTTGATGTTCAATGTAAAGATTTTGATGGCTTATATGAAGAAAATACTAGCGATAGAGTTTATAATCTTTTATTAATAGGATTTTTTTCTTTTTCTTTGTTGGTTGTTTTTATGTATTTTTCGGTATTAAAATCTTTAGAACCTTTAAAAAAATTAAGAAGGCAAGTTGCTAAAGTTGCAAATGGGGAGCAACCTGATTTTTTAGATTATCAAGAAGATGAAGTAGGAAAAATCGCCTTTGAATTTCAAAAAGCTTTTAAAAAAAATCAAGAATTAATCCAATCAAGACAACTTTTCCTAAGAACAATTATGCATGAGTTAAAAACCCCTATAGGAAAAGGGAGAATTATTTCTGAAATGATCAAAGAAGACAGACAAAAAGAAAGACTTATCGCTATATTTTTACGTATGGATTCTTTGATCAATGAATTTGCCAAAATCGAAAATTTATTTTCAAAAAACTACAACTTACACTTTAAACCTAGTCGTTTTAGCACTATACTTGAGGAAGCTAAAGAACACCTTATGAGAGATGATTTTAATAAAGTTGTAAAAGTCGATATCAGAGATGATGCTTTAATCAATGTTGATATGGAAATTTTCTCTGTAATTTTAAAAAATCTTATCGATAATGCCTTAAAATACTCAAACAATGGCACTTGTGAGCTTTTTTGTTGTAAAGAATGTTTTACCATTAAAAATCCAGGCAAGCCTTTAGCAGAGCCTATAGAACATTATCTTGAAGCTTTCGCAAGAGAAAAACACAATCAGGTCAAAGGTATGGGACTAGGACTTTATATAGTTTCAGAGGTATGTAAACTGCATAATTTTGATTTGATTTATTTTTATGATGATGGAAAGCATTGCTTTAAAATTTTCTTTGGAGATAAAGAAAAATAATGGCAAAAGGCCTAGAAAAATTCAACGAACTTGTTGAAAGTTTTGCAAATTTACCTACCATAGGGAAAAAAACTGCCATAAGGCTTGCTTATCACCTTTGCATAAATAATCAAATCGATGGTATGAAACTCGCACACAATATAGAAAATGCTATCCGCTTTATAAAACCTTGTGAGCAATGTGGTGCTTTAAGCGAAAATGAGCTTTGCGAAATTTGCAGTGATGAAGAAAGAAATAAAAACATTTTATGTATAGTTGAAAGTCCAAAAGATATACTAACGCTCGAAGAGAGTCAAAGTTACAATGGGCTATATTTTGTTTTAGATGAGTTAAATGAAGAAAAACTTGAAAAACTAAAGCAAATCATACTTAAGCTAAATATCTCTGAGCTCATTTTTGCATTGACACATAGCATTAATTCTGATGCAACTATCTTTTTTATAGAAGATAAATTTAAAGATTTAAACCTAACTTTTAGTAAAATCGCTCAAGGAATTCCAAGTGGTGTAAATTTAGAAAATGTGGATTTAATCTCTTTAAATAAAGCTATGAATTTTAGAACAAAAATTTAGAAATTTTTATAAGAAATATCGGCTAATTCTTGCAAAGAAAAATCCGCAATCTTTTCATAAATAAAACCTTCCTTGCTTAAAAAATCAAGTAAAGTTTTTTCCATGATTTTAGCCCCTTGTATAAGCTCATCTGAGAGCTTAAAACTCATCGCTTCAATACGCTTTGGCACACAAGCTAAGATGTGTGTTTTAGGCAAATCTCCTGCAAGTTCCATGTATTGTAAGGTTTGAAGCATTTCTATTTCATGAGCACTTCCACTCCAGCTAATTTTATTAGGCATAGCATCATAAGGAAAGAAAAATACATCTCCTATACTCGCATCTTGCGCTTCTATGCAGTCTAAAACGATAAGTCTATCGTACCTAGCGATGATATAGCTAAGTTGCAAAGCCAAAGTTCCACCATCAATAAAATCTAAAGTAAATTCAGGATGAGTAAATTTGTAGTTTTTTTCAAGTTGTTTGCAAAGATGAACGCCTAAGCCTTCATCTGCAAACATGATATTGCCTATTCCAAGGACTAAGAATTTCAATGCTTTTCTTCTTTTACAAATTTATATCCGCTAATAATAGCATCCATAGCACCATCTTTACCTTTTACTGCGTTAAAAATCGCCATGTAAATATGTACTGGTACAAAAATCATAATCACCCACATCAAAATTCTATGATAAGTTCTTACATCAGCCAAACCGCCCATTGCAGCTTCAAGCGGTCTTAAAATATGATATAAAAGCCCACCTAAACCCTCATGGTAAGTATGAGTATAAAGAATAAGCCCTGTAAGAATGATACCTAGCATCACAAGATAAAAGAAAAAATAAGTTACAAATTGCAAAGGATTATAAACCCCTTTTAAATGCGGGTGTTTTCCTAAAAAAATGTAAAATTTTACTTGTTCTATCCATAATTTGATATTAAAAATATCCCATACACTTCTGCGTTCTTTTGCACTTACCTTGTCACAAAAAAACAAATATACTTTAAAAATAATACAAGCGATTAAAACAAAACCCACCGCTTGATGTACTAAACGGTATTTTGCTTGCATAAAATTTACAGGTTCGCCATTACTAATAGGACTTTGAAACACATAAGAAAGATAATACCCTGTGCCAATAAGAATCACTATAGCAATAGCTCTTATCCAGTGCGTTAAACGCAAACCTATGCTAAATTCATATTCAGCTTTTCTTTGCAATTTTTCTTCTTTGTTTTGCATGAAAGCCTCCTTATAAATTGACATTCACTTTATATTCACTTAGATTATTGCCCTTAGTATCCATTATATGCACCGCACAAGCAATACAAGGATCATAAGAGTGAATTTTTCTAATGATTTCAAGCGGTTGTTTTACATCAGCGATTTTAAGTCCTATCAAACATTGTTCATAACTTCCACCTACGCCATTTGCGTCTTTTGGACTTGCATTCCAAGTAGAAGGCACTACAGCTTGCCAGTTTTCAATGACGCCATTTTTAATTCTACACCAATGACTTAATGTTCCGCGTGGCACATGCCCCATATAGCGTCCTTTGTATTCTTTAGAATTATCGATCACATAAGGCGCACAAGTACTCTGATCTACTTTTAAATTTTCAACTAAATTATTAAACGCTTTTAAAGCATTATTTGCAACGATTTTTGCCTCAATACAACGCGCAGCTGTTCTTCCAAGTGTGCTAAATACAGCATTTAAAGGAAGTCCTGTTTCTTTTAAGAACTCATCTACCACAGGAACAACATTTTGATTACCTTTGGCATAATTTACAACGATATTTGCTAAAGGTCCTACTTGCATAGGGTTTCCTTCATAGCGTGGAGCTTTAATCCAACTATATTTACCCTTAGTATCAAACACTTTAGAATGAACATTATTTCCATGATGATCTACGCTTTCTCCATCTACAAGTCCTGTATAATTTGGATTTGTTTTGCCATCATAAGGATGTAAAGGTTCATTGTCTGCATACCAAGAATGAGTTGCCTCTTCAGTAATCTTATCTTCTTCTACTTCATAAACCTTGCTTAAATCTCCATTTTTGATAATACCACTTTCAAAAAGCCATTCATCTCTTCCGAGTTGGAATTCTTTAAAGGTGTAAAGATTATTTACCCCTATATCATTTAAAACACTTGCTTCATGCGCATAAGCTTTTCCTGCCATCACAAGATCAGGATAATACGCACGATTAACAAAGTCTTGTACTTCTTGGAATTTAACCATATATTCACCCATTCTTGCAGGATCAAGTAAATCCATAACGCAAGTTACACCACCAACAGTTAAGCTTTGTGGATGTGGATTTTTAGCTCCAAAAATCGCCATACATTGAGCAATGATTCTTTGGATTCTTAAACATTCTAAATAGTGAGAAAGAACGATTAAATTTTGCTCAGGACTTAAACGATAAGTTGGGTGATCATAGTACGCATTAGCAAAAGGTCCTAAATTTCCTTTATCTACGAAAGTTTTAAGTCTTTGTTGCACTTCAAGAAGTTTATCTGCACCTGTTGCATAAGGATTTGGAGTGTATTTAAAAGCTTCATCGCTTGCTTTTTTAACATCAGCACTTAAAGCACTTACCACATCAGCCCAATCAAGCCCATGAAGTTGATAAAAATGTACAATATGATCGTGTAAGAATAAAGCCGCATTCATTAAAGTTCTTGTTAAAAGGGCATTTAAAGGCGGAGTAATACCTAAAGCATTTTCAACAGCAACTATACCTGCTTTATAATGTGAAAAAGTACAAACTCCACAAATTCTTTGTGTCATAAAACCCGCATCTCTTGGATCACGCCCTTTTACTATGGTTTCAATACCACGCCACAAAGTAGAGCCAGCATAAGCTTCTTTTACCACATTGTTATCATCAACAACAACTTCAACTCTTAAATGCCCTTCAATTCTTGTAATAGGATCTACGATTATTTTTTGACTCATTTTTATTCCTTATCTTTTTGCATGGAAGATATAACTGCGTGCGCTGCTATAGCAACACCTGTGAGCGTAAGCACGCCTATGCCGATTTTATCTGAAACACTATCCGCGCCCAAACCAAAAACAGTATCAAATTTACGACTAGCCATAGGCTCTTCAAAAGGTCCCATAGTATCCCAAAAATCGGGCTCAGAACAACCTATACAACCATGCCCTGCTTGAATAGGCCAAGAAGTGTGCTGGTTAAATCTCTCTCTTGAACAGTTATTGAAAGTATAAGGCCCTTTACAGCCTACTTTATAAAGACAAAAACCTTGTTTTGCTCCTTCGTCTCCAAAGGCATGCACAAATTCACCCGCATCAAAATGTCCGCGTCTTTCACAAAGATCATGAATTCTTAAGCCATAAGCCCATTTTGGCCTATTATATACATCAAGTGCTGGTAACTCACCAAATAATAAATAATGAAGCACATTACCCACTATATTTTTTTCACTTGGAGGACAGCCGGGAACATTGATCACAGTTTTGCTTGTTACTTTGCTTAAAGGCTGCGCATTACTAGGATTTGGTCTTGCTGCTTGGATTCCTCCAAAGCTAGAACAGGTTCCTATAGCAAAAATAGCCAAAGCATTTTCACTTGCCATTTTTGAAAGCTCATAGCCTGTTTTTCCATGTGCACCTATGGTTAAAAAATGCTCTGTATCACCCATAGGGATACCACCTTCAACCATTAAAATGTATTTATTTTTATGCTTTTGAATGGCACTTTCTAAATTTTCTTCAGCTTGCCAACCTGCTGCAGCCATCACTGTTTCGTGATATTCTAAAGAAATATAATCAAAAATCAAACTATCAATCGTTGGAGTATCACTTCTTAACAAACTCTCACTACAGCCTGTACACTCAGCCATATGAAGCCACACAACAGGAAGTCTATCAGCAAGTTCAGCAGCTTTTGCTACCATAGGAGTAAAACTCGCTGGTAAAGCCAAAAATGCCGTCATAGCACCTGCCCATTTCATAAAATCCCTTCTAGAAAAACCTGACTTTTCTAATGCTTTTGCAATGCTATTATTGTCTTTTAAAGAAGGAAGCTTTTCAAGAGCCGATAAACGCGACTCTATTTGATGATAATCAATCATTATATTTCCTTTATAACATGAAATTTATTCTCTATAATAATAAAATAAAGGAAGTTAAAATAAAATTAAAAACTTACTCTCATAAGCAAATATTAGTATCAATCTTAATTAAAGTTTAATCATAAACCTTTTTTGAGTTTGCGAATCAAAAATCTTGCAGGGTGAATAGCGTGGATGTATTTTTTTTCTAAACACAAGGGTTCATTATTTATCAATGCACACAAATACCTTGCCGCTAAAACACTTGTGCTAAAACCCCTTGATCCATGAGCAAAATTAAAATACAAATTACAAGACATTTTAGCTGGTTTTTGCTCCTTGTTTTTTGTCCATAATAAAGCTTTATATTCTTCTTTATAAAACACTTCATCATAAGCATTTCCAACTATCATAAAGCGATCACTCGAATAAGATCTAAAACCTACCTTAGAACCTATGATTTCTAATTTTGTATTTTTATCTATAAATTCGGCTATATTTTCTATATTTTGTTTATCATCTTCTTCTTTTGATTCTAAACTTGTATCAAGCCTATCATAACTTGCTCCAATCACTTGCAAATCATCTTTTATAGGGCAAATATAAGCCTTAGAAGATAAAGGAAATGGAGAGTCTAAAAAAGGTTTTAGATGTGTAACTTGACCTCTTACTTTACTTAATTTCATCTCATCATAAAAAACAAAATCTTTTGTATCTGCACCCATAGCATAAATCAAAACCGCATAATCACTTTTAACAATATTATTTTTAAATTTTAAAGCAAAACGCTCATTTTCAAATTTATAAGCTTGAAATTCATGATTAAAATATATACAAGCTTTACTTTTTTCAAAAAGATTTTTAACCAAATTTTTTGGAAAAATCACTCCACCATCTTCTAAAAAAGCTTGATTTTTTGAAATTTTAAACAAAACATTTTCTCTTTGCGTGTCAAATCTTTCTTGCATCAAATCATTATGTGCAAACTCCACCACACCCTTAAATTCTAAATCTAAAATTTGTCTATAAAAACGGCTTGCTTCTATAAAAGAAAGCTCTGAAAATTCCCCTAAATTTACCTTAGGCTTTAAGATTAAAGAGCTTAAAATTCCACTTTCATTTCCACTTGCACCCTTGCCTAGTTCTAAATGTTTTTCAAAAACATCTATTTCAAAACCCCTTAAACTAAGCTCATAAGCTAGAACAGCACTTGATATACCCGCGCCAATAATAGCTACTTTTTTATTTTTTAAAGATGAAAATGTTCTTGAAAAATACGCTTCTTTATCTTTAAACTCAAGCTCATTTTCCAAATAAGCTTTAATCATTTCTCTTTTTCTAAAACCTTTGGTTTTTTCTACTCTAAAGCCATATTTTTTTAAATTTTTTTGCAAAAAACTTGCCGAAGAAAAGGTGCAAATTTGTGTATTTTTTTTAGAAAGTCTTGCCACTTCAAAAATTAAATTTTCATCAAACATTTGCGAGTTTTTATTTGGAGAAAATCCATCTAAATACCAAATATCAGCTTTAAAATCCAATTCTTTTAAAATAGCAATATCTTCAAAAACAAGGTCTAAAAAACAATCTTCAAAATAAAAACGATAAATCCCTTCTTTAGCCTTAGGATAAAATTTTAAAAATTGCTCTAAAAGCTCTTTAAACTCTTCATAAAATCCTAGTTTTTGGTAAATTTCTCTTAATTGTTCTTTTTCGATATAAAAAGCTTCTATACTGATATAAAAAAGTTTTTTGGGACGCTTAAAAGGAGTGGTTTCTAAAAAGCGTTTCAAAGTAAGAAAAAAATTTAAACCTATACCAAAACCACTCTCTGCGATAATGAAATTTTCTTGATTTTTCCATTCAAAAGAATGAGTGTAAACAAATTTGCTTTCATTTAAGCCATCTTTGGAATTAAAATAAAAATCATCAAAATCCAAAGAAAAAGGAGTATTATCCTTAAAAATTAGTTTAGCTTTTTTCATCGGTTGTTATAAAAATAACTCTCAACTCCATCAGCAATACCCTTAACCAATAAATCTTGAAAAGCTTTATTGGCGATTCTTTTACCTTCATTTGGATGTGTGATATAGCCAATTTCAATCAAAATTGCAGGCATTTGCGCACCCACTAAAACCCAAAAAGGTGCTTCTCTTACACCGCCATCTACAATTTTATACTTTTTGCGTGTTTGAGTGAGTATATTTTTCTGTACATCAATAGCTAGTTTATTTGAAGCAACGATTTTTTCACGATTTAAGAAATTTAAAATACTTTGTTTTGAGAAATAATTAATCTCTTCAAAATCCCCTTGATTTTCTTTTTCTGCTGCTTTTTTACTTCTTTCGCTTCTTGCAGGACTTAAAAAGAAAGTTTCCACGCCTTCGCTACTTTTAGCCTTGGCAACATTGGGTGCTGCATTAGCATGTATAGAGATAAACAAATCCGCTCTTTTATCATTAGCATATTTAGTTCTATCGCGAAGATTGATAAATTTATCCGAACTTCTAGTGTAAAGCACTTTATAACCGCGTTTTTTAAGTTCATTTCCAAGTTTTAAAGCCGCGCTTAAAACTATATCTTTTTCTTTTAAACTTCCTTTTTTATCACTTAGAGCACCGCTATCTTTTCCACCATGCCCCGCATCGATAACTATAAGTTTTCCTGATTTGTATCTCGTACTTAAGGTTTTATTAAAGCTTTGAGTTGCTTTTTTATCTACACTTTGACTTGAAGTTTGCGCATGAAAACCTAAAGTGAGATTTTTATTATCCAACTTTTTTAAAAGTTTAAATTCTTTAGGAGCACTCAAAACCACACGAACAATTTTTGGATTATATTGCGTAACGACAATTGTATTTTGTCCAAAGGTAAAGCTTTTTCTATTACCTTCTAACACACCTTTAAAACTTACAACATATCGGAATTTTTGATCTTTGGTTTCAAATATTGCTATTTCTTTTTCATCCAAATCATCGCTCAAATTTAACACCACAGCGTTAGAAATTTTATCCACATCTAAAACATATAAAGGTCCTTGATCTTCTTTTTCGTTATTGGTTTTTTTATCTTGTTTTTTTGTTTCTAAAACTTTGGCTTTAATTTCTATTTTTTGATCTTGCTTTTTCTCTGAAATTTTACTAACTTGCTCGGTCTTTTTTTGGCTAGTAATTTCTTTTGAAAAAATTATTTTTTCTTCTTTAAAAGATATATCAATAGGAATTTTTTCTTTAGCATAAACCACTATGCGTATGGTTTTGGGATTAAATTGTGAAATCACTAAACGATAGTCATCAAATTTAAACTCTTTTTTACCTCCTTCTAAAACCCCATCAAAATCACTAATAAAACGATAGTTTCCTTTTTCATCTAAAGCAAAACTTTTTAATTGATTCTTATCTAAATTTATATTTAATTCAAGCTCTACACCTTGGCTTGTTTTACTTGACTTTAAAACATAAATTTTATCATCACTTTTTGTTTTAGAAACGATACTACTCTTTGGCTCTTGTGAAGTTTTAGAATCTATTTTTTCTATATTTTTTATTTGTTCATTAGGTGATTTTTTTTCACTTTTTTGAACTGTTTTTACAGGTTTAAAAGTTGATTTTTCAGTATCTTGAGAAATATTTTGAACCTTAATATCTTTAATAACAGCCTTTCTTAAAGCATTGATACTTGCTTCACTTATACCACTTTCTTTTAACTCATTAGCATATGACTTGTCGTCTAAATTTAAAGTATTTGAACTGATGATCAATCTTTTTAAGATTTCAATTTTAGTTTTTTCATCTTCATTGATAACACTTTGTATATAAAGGCTTTTTAGCTGATGATGAAATTTTACTTGCACTTCGCTTTTAGAACTGATAAAATTTTTATCGAAATTTGCAAGTTCATTTTCATAAGCTCCAAAAAGAGTTGTGAAAACAAATACTAAAAATACAAAAATTTTAGCCATTATTCACCATTAACCAATTTTTCCATAAGTTCTTTAACGCTGATAAGTTTATCTAAACGATATCCATTTGCACCTGTAAAGAAAAGTCCTGTTTCTTTTTTACCTGACCACGCATCAAAAAGCCTATCTGCTATACAATAGCCTACTTTAGTCGCCTCTTTTCCGCGTCCACAAGGCGCTACACAATTGCTTATACAATTGATCTTTGGACCCATTCTTTTATCTACCAAATTTAAAAGATTGGTTCTAACTCCACGAGCAGGATAGCCCACAGGAGATTTAATAAGCTCTATATCTTCTTCTTTAGAAGCTAGCAAAACGCTTTTAAACTCTTCACTTGCATCACATTCAAAAGTTCCTATGAAACGCGTTCCCATTTGAACACCACTAGCTCCTAAAGAAATAGCGTTTTCTATATCTTTTTTATCCCAAATTCCACCTGCGGCAATCACAGGAAAAGATCCCCAATTTTTAGCCTCTTCTACCACAGGAGCGATTAATTTTTCTAGCTGATAATTTGGATCTAAGCACTGCTCATAAGTAAAACCTTGATGACCTCCACTTTTTGGCCCTTCTAAAACCACTGCATCAGGTAGGCGGTTGTAACGGCTTTGCCATCTTTTGCAAATAATTTTTAAAGCCTTTGCAGATGAAATAATAGGCACTAAAGCCACATCAGGAAAATCTACAGTAAATTCAGGTAAATTTGTAGGAAGTCCAGCGCCTGAAACAATCACATTAAAACCAACCTCACAAGCATCGCGTGCTATTCTTGCATAATCATTACTTGCACATAAGATATTACACCCCAAAGGTGCATCGCCACAAACTTTTCTTGCATTATTAATTAAAGCTTGCAAACCCTTGCGTGAGTAAAAATTTTCACTTCCATAAGGCTTAGCGTTTAATTCTTTACTCGCATACTTTCTTTCTTCATAATATCCTGTTCCCACAGAAGAAATGATCCCAAGTCCACCATTTAAAGAAACTGCAGAAGCTAATCTATCCCAGCTTATGCCTAGTCCCATTCCCCCTTGAAAAATGGGATATTTTATAGTATGTTTTCCTATTTGTAAGGGTTGTAAATTCATTCTTTTACCTTTAATTTTGCAAATTTTCTTTTACCTATTTGTAAGATGTATTCTCCTCGTTCTAAATGCATTTGCTCGTCGCTAACTTTTTGAGAATTTACACTTACTGCATTAGCACTGATGCTTCTTCTTGCCGCAGAAGTAGAACTTTCCAAACCACATTCAACCAAAGCCTTAGCAAGCCAAATTTTTCCTTGTATTTCAAACTCAGCCATATCACTTGGTAAAGCATTTTGAGAATGAATCCTATCAAATTCAGACTTAGCATTATTAGCCTCTTCTTTGGAGTGAAAACGCTCCGTAATCTCTAAAGCTAAATTTTCTTTAGCTTTTTTAGGATGTAAATTGCCTTGTTCTATATCTTTTTTTATTTGCGCGATTTCTTCTAGACTTTTTTGACTTAAAAGTTCATAATATCTAAACATCAATTCATCACTAATACTTAAAATTTTAGCATACATATCATTAGCTTTTTCTGTAACACCAATGTAATTATTTAAACTCTTACTCATTTTGTTTACACCATCTAAACCTTCGAGTAAAGGCATCATAATCACAGCTTGTTCTTTTCCTATGTTATAAACCCTTTGAAGCTGTCTTCCCATTAAAAGATTAAATTTTTGATCCGTTCCGCCCATTTCAATATCGCTTTTTAAAGCCACGCTATCATATCCTTGAAGTAAAGGATACAAAAACTCGCAAATCGAAATAGGGCTTTGCTCTTTAAATCTCTTGGTAAAATCGTCACGCTCAAGCATTCTAGCTACACTAAAAGTTGAAGTAAGCTCTACTATACCCGCAGCTCCAAGTTCATTAAGCCAAGTAGAATTAAACTTAATCTGTGTTTTTTCTTTATCCAAAACCTTAAAAACCTGCGTTTCATAAGTTTTAGCATTAATTAAAACTTGCTCTTTATCCAGCTTTTTACGCGTTGCACTTTTTCCACTTGGATCGCCAATTTGTCCCGTAAAATCTCCAATCAAAAACTGCACAATAGCTCCATGTTTTTGCAAAAAAGCCATTTTTGTTAAAACCACACTATGGCCTAAATGTAAATCAGGCGCTGTAGGATCAAACCCTGCCTTTATAAAGAAATTTTCACCCTTTTCATAATAATTTTTAATTAAATTTTCTATTCTTTCTTCATCAATAAGCTCTGCACAGCCACGCTTAACTTCTGCTAATATTTTTTTTATATCCATAATAAACCTTTTTAACCTTCTTTATAAGCATCATTTAAAGATGTAAAATCTAAAATTTTACAACGAGATTTTAACCTATCCTTGACACTATCTGGATTGATATTATCAGGAATTTCCATTGTAATCTCAAAATAATCTACCGCCGAATTTAAATCACTTGATAAATTAATTGTTAATAAATTTATCTGCATTTTAGCTAAAAATGCCAAAAATTCCGCTAAAACACCTTTTTTATTTTCCAAAGAAAAAATCAATTTATAAGATTTAGGGATGTTAGAATCCCATTTTATAAATACCATATCTTGATTATTATCTATCATTTTATCAGCTCTATCGCAAAGCTTATGATGGACAATAGCGTTACCACCTTTAACAAAAGCTAAAACAGCATCACCTCTTTTTGGATGGCAGCAAAAATCAAAATCCACATTAGCAATTTTATGGTTACAATATAGAGTAAAATTTCCTATTTTTTGTTCTTTAATCTCATATTTATCAAACCAATATGACTTCTTGGCGTATTTTTTAAGACTATTAACTATATCTTTCAAATAAGCACTATCTGTTGCTACTTGTCTAATACGTCTGGCTAAATTTTCTTTTTCTATCCAAGTTTCAATTCTGTTTTTATCAACTCCAAAAATAAAACTTAACATATTAATAGAACTTGCTAGATTAATCTCTCTGATTTTTTGCTTACAAAATTCCCTTATACTTGCTTTTGCTTTTCCTGTTTTAACACTATCTATCCAAGAACAGCGATAAAATTTATCATTGCTAGTAACCACTCGCACAATATCGCCATTTTTAAGCTCAGTTAACAAAGGTACTTTAATACGATTTACATAAGCGCTTTTTGCATGAAGCCCTACTTTGGTATGCACTTCATAAGCAAAATCAAGAACCGTTGCACCACGAGGCAAAGTGAAAATTTCTCCCTTAGGAGAATAAACTGCAACATCTTCAACATAAAGACTATCTTTAGCATATTCATAAAGTTCAATAGCATTATAATCTTCTGCATTTTCAAGATTGTTTATACTTTGCATTGAAATATCTGTAAGCCAATCAAGACGAGGTGCAACCACGCTGCCATCTTCTTTATATTTCCAATGCGCTGCTATACCAAATTCCGCAATTTTATGCATATCAAAAGTTCGAATTTGTGCTTCTATAATACTTTTAGCATCAAAAAGTGTGGTATGTATGGTTTGATAACCATTTTGTTTAGGCAAGGCTATATAATCCTTAAAACGCGAAACCAAGGGATTAAAATGTGTATGTAAAATTCCCAAAGCTAAGTAACAATCACTTACTTTTTCAACCAAAATTCTTACCCCAAGTAAATCAAGAACTTCTTCAATACCAATGCCTTTTCTTTGCATTTTAAGATAAATAGAATAACTATGCTTAATGCGTTTTTGAATTTCAAAACTACCTTGTCTAAAGCCATTACTCAAAAATAAAAGTTCGATTTTGGAAATAAATTCATTTAAACCTAATTGCATTTCTTGATTATTGGAATTGATATAATTGTCAATAAGCTTATACTCATCTGGCATAAGATATTTAAAACTAAGATCTTCCAAATAATTTTTTATGCTTGAAATACCAAGTCTATGAGCTATTGGGGCATATACAACTAAAGTTTCTTCGCTGATTCTTTTTTGCTTATCTTCTCTTAGAATATCAAGAGTAAGCATATTATGCAGTCTATCGCATAACTTCACAATCAAAACCCCAACATCTTCAATGCTTGCTAAAAGCATATTTCTGAAAGTCAAGGCTGATTTAGTTAAACTTTTTTTAGATTTTGATGAAATGAGATTATCTTCTCTAATTTCTATAATTTTAGTAAGCCCTAAAACAAGTTTTAAAACCTCAAAACCAAACTGCTCTCTAAGTTCTTCTTCGGTGCAGTTTGTATCTTCGATCACATCATGCAATAAAGCAGCTAAAATATTGCTTTTATTTTCACTTAAAAATCCAACCAGTGTTGCTACTAAAATAGGATGTACCGCATAAGGCTCTCCACTTTTTCTAAACTGCCCTTCATGGCAAAATATACAGTAATCTACTGCTTTTTCAAGAATGGCATCGTGGCCACAAATTTCGAAAAGTAAAACCTTAGCAGCTTCTAAATCTTTACAATTTTTTACATTATCGATTAATTGTTCAAGTAATAATTCTTCATCGATTGGTTTCAACTAAACCCTCTAAAGTGATTTTATTTTCTGCAATTTCATATAAAGCTATATCTGCAAGTTTATTTTTATTTTTATCAAAGTCTACCAAAGGGGTTGCTCCATTCGCCAATTGTTCCGCTCTTTTTGCTACCACTAAAGAAAGGCGATATCTATCATTACCCATTTTTTCCAAAGCTTTTGCCGCTACTTCTTCTATTCTTTTATCCATAATTTTCTCCTTAATTATTTTTAACGATTGAACAAAGGCTAGTATTACCTTGTATGATTTTAAGTAAATTACCCTCTTCAAACATATTACAAACCACTATAGGAAGTTTGTTGTCTTTAGCTAAAGCTATCGCTGTATCATCCATCACTTTAATATTATCTTGCATAGCCTCATCATAACTTAAAGTATTTAAAAATACTGCATCATCAAATTTTTTTGGATCTTTATCATAAACTCCATTAACTTTTGTAGCTTTTATTACCATATCTGCATCAATTTCTACAGCTCTTAAAATAGCTGTTGTATCTGTAGTAAAATAAGGATTTCCAGTGCCTGCAGCAAAAACCACAACACGACCCTTTTCTAAGTGTCTTTGTGCTCTTCTCATAATATAAGTTTCACAAAATGCTTCCATCTGAATAGCACTTTGAACCCTCACTTCAAGCCCAGAGCTTTCCAAGGCTTCTTGAATGGCAATAGCATTGATAACCGTAGCAAGCATTCCCATATGATCGCCACTTGTCCTTTTAATCAATCCGCCCTTAGCAGCACTTACTCCACGAATAATATTGCCACCACCTATAACTATGCCTACTTCTATTTGATTTTTTACAAGTTCTTTAATCTCTGAAGCTATGAATTTTAAAATAGAATTTTCTATGCCAAAGCCATTTTCACCTGCTAAAGCCTCTCCTGAAAATTTTACTAAAACTCTTTTTCTCTCTTGCATTATTTCTCCTTATTTAACTTGAAATTATATTTTAAATTCCATTAAATTTAGCTAATTTAAGCTAATGAGCTCCAAAGGATTGATATGAAAATTTTTTTGAGTTACTTCAAAAGTAAGATCATTTTTTATTCTACCCACTACGGCACCTTTTTTAATATTCTTACCAACTTTAATATTAGGAGCAATCTTATCTAAATGTGCATATATTGTATGTATGCCATTATCATGTTCAACAATAACAACTCGAGCTAGCATGCTAGTATCTTTGGCAAAAACTATTTTTCCATCTAGCACATTTTTAACAACTGCATCACTTTTATTACTTCTTAAAACTACATTCTCGTTAAAAATTTTAAGATTATAAACAGGATCAACATAATTTCCAAATTTTTGCTTCACAGTAAAAGAATCTAATGGAGCTATGGTTTTTTTTCCTGTGTAACGCTTGACTGAACCTCCTTGATAGCTTGAACCTAATTGCCTTATTTGTTGATTATTTTTTACTATTTTAGTGTCATTTTTGCTTGAATTTACATTTTCTTTATCATTAATAATTTTTAATTGATTTAATGTTTTTCTAAGCTCTTCTTGCTGAGCTTGTAAGTCATCAAGTTTTTTTGCATATATGGTTCGATCTGTTTTTTGTTTGTTGATTTCGCTAATTTGTTTTTGTTTTAAACTTTGAAGTTTAGCTAATTGAGCGTTGTAATCCTTAAGACTATCATTGATTTTCTTAATCTGAGCTTGTTTATCATCAATAAGCCTATTTATTCCCTCATAATCTTTAGAAATTTTTAAAATTTCTTCATTTAAAACTTTGTTTAAACTTCCTAAAATTTCAAAAGCCATAAAACTTTCTTCACTTTCAATATAGCCTTGAGGGATAGGTAAATCATAAGCAAAATCTTTAGCCATTAAAGATATAAGCTTACTTTCCATATTTGATTTACTTTTAAGCAAATCTTCATTTTGGCTTGTAAGGGTGTTTAACTCTTGATTTTGAGTCTTAGCGCTTGCTTCAAGCTTAGAAGTTTGTGAATTTAAGCCTTCAATTTGTAAGCTTAAGTCTTTCAAACTTTTTTCACCATTTAAAATATCACTAGCCAAATCTTCAAGTTTTTTATTTAGCTGTTCTTGTATACGTTTATTTTCTTCTAAACTTTTTGTTTTTTCATTTATAGCATTTGCTAAACTTATATCAACAAATAAAAAAAAACAAAAAAAGATAAGAATATTTTTTCTCATCTTTTAACCTTAAACATAACTGTATTTACACACAACAAGCAAATAAACAAAGTAGCTAAAAAAATTAAAGTCAAATGTAAAATAAAATTAATAGGTGGAAAAATAATATCTACAGCCTTTAAGCTTTCTTGGATAATAGAAAGATCAAAAATTTGGGTAAAAAAGGCAAGCAAAATAATAAAAGCAATAAAACAATCAACCACAACCACCTTATAAAGCATAAAAGATCTAAACCAAAACGGAGCTCCAAATAAACACATAATTTCAATACGATCGGTATGTTCATAAAGCCAAATTCTCATCTGTTTTAAAAACAAAACAAAGGCAAGTAAAATAATGATAAATAAAAATAACCAAAAAACAAATTTCATCAAAATAAGTAAGGAATATATCTTATCATGGGTTTTGGAAAAAGTTTCAACCTTGCTAACACCTACAATATTTAAAAGTTGATTTTTAATTGAATTTAGTTCATTTTGATCAGGCAAAGAATTTAATTTTAAAGTATAAAATTTTGGCAGAGAATCTTTTAAAACTTTCAAATTCTTTTCAGAAACATCATTTTTCAAACGATCGATTAAATCCTTAGGATCTAAAGATTCAAGTCCAGCAAAAAATGGTACTTTTGTTTTTACCACATTCTGATCAAGTTCAGTTTTACTGACAACTATAATATTATAATCTTTATTAACAAGTTCTTCATAATGTTTTAAAGTTGCATTTGTAATCAAAATAAACTCAAAAGCAAACATCATAAACAATAAAGATAAAATTAAAGATAAATGTGTTTTAAAAAATTTCATTCATTTTTCCATTTTCTATATTAAAACGACGATAATCCACTCTTAAATTGCTAGGAATTCTATGTGTTACCACTATAACACAAGTTCCTAAAAGTTCTCTAGCAGACTTTAAAAGAGTCCATATAATATCAGAAGAATACTCGTCCAAATTTCCCGTTGGCTCATCGCAAAGCAAAAGCTTTGGATTATGAGCTAAAGCCCTAGCCATAGCGACGCGTTGTTGCTCACCACCACTAAGTTGATTAGGCAATTTATCTGCTTTAAAAGTTAAATTTACATGCTTTAAAAGCTTAGCAGCTTGATCATGGCATACTTTTTTACTATAACCTTTAATCATTAAAGGCAACATAACATTTTTTTCAACACTATATTCTTGTACAAGTTTATAATCTTGAAAAATAATCCCTATTCTTTGACGCAATTTTAAAAGTTCTAAATTTCCAATTTTATTCATCAAAGATCCACATACTTCAAGCTTGCCAGAAATAGGTTCTAAATCCCCATAAAAAGACTTTAAAAGCGTACTCTTGCCACTCCCACTTTTACCAGTAATAAAAACAAAATCACCATCCTTAAAAGCAAAACTCGCTTCTTTAATAACTAGTTCATCATAACCTAAAGTAAGTTTATTTGCTTGGATTAAATTAGGCATCCTTTTTCCTTAATTTCCCTTTTTAAATTTTTAAATTATGCTTTATTTTTGCTTAATTTTCAAGAAAAATTATATTTTAAACTGAACTTTTAAAATTTCTTTTAATTCATTTACCGCTTTAATATTTTCTTGAATTTTAAATGGTTCTTTAAAAGCAAAATTAATCGTTTTATCAAGATGTAAATAACAATGTTCAGGCTTATTAAAAGCTCCAAAAGCAACCTTTAAAAGCAAATTCTCATCTTGTTTGTAGATGCTTTCAAAATGCAAAAAAAAATCATCTTTTTTTATAGTAATATTTTTAAAGTTCTGCTCTATTTTTTTTAAATCCTCTCTAGAAAATTCAACCGATGAGAGATTAAATTCATTTAACTCATAATTTTTACAGTCTTGGTTAAAATTCCACACCCAAAGATCATATATATTTTTTTCTTGCTTTTTCCATCTATCTTCATATTTGCTTGAAATTTCTAAATTTTCATTTTTTCTAAGACTAAATTTTGGCGCAGGAAAAGTCAAAAATTGCTCTAAAGTAAAATTAAAATACTCAAAACTATCTGTTCTAAGCTCAAAACGACCATTTTGAACTAAAACCCTAGCACATTCTTTGCAAAAATCCTTCCCAATAACTCGCCTATGAGGCTTTTTGTCCCAAGGAACAGGAAAATGTAAAAAAATCTTTTCAACTGATTTTGATTTTAATACACTCAATAACAATCTCGCATCACTTTGGATTAGCAAAATATTATTTACATTTTGTGCCTTAGCAAGTTTAGCTACTTGAGTTAAAGCTGGATTGTAAATTTCCACCCCTAAAATTAAAACATTTGGATTTTCTTTTGCTTGATAAAGCAAATGTCTTCCTGATCCAAAGCCTATTTCTATATAAATTTTACCTTGAAGTCTAGATAAAAGTTCATCAAAGTTATCAACGATAAATGGTGTTTTTTCAATTAAAGCATTGTTTTTAAGTCCAAAAGCTTCATTGATAATATCCTCACAAAAACCTTCTTTAAAGATTTTTAAAGCCTTTTGTAGATAACCTATTTTAGAAGGTTTTGTATGTTTATCGCCTTTAATCACACAACCATTTTGTGCTTTTTTAATCTGCAGAAAAAAACTCTCTTCTTGAACCTTTGTATAAATAAGACTAACATTATCATTCTTAGCAAGCCAAAGAAATTCAACATCATCCTTGCTATAAGGCAGATTCATTTCTTTGATCTTTTTGCTTCTAAAATTTGGCACTACTGAGCCGCCTTAACTTTGCTTGAAGGTTCTGAACGAAGCCCAGCCGAATCAATAGCAATAACTTCATAACTATATTCCACCCCTGGTAAAGCTTTTACATCTTTTAATCGCTTTTCTTTAATGCCTTTAAAAACTGCATTTTGCTCTCCACCATAGCGTCTTACTTCATATTCAACAGCTCTAGTATCATTATCACTCCATTCTAAATTTATCCCTTCGCTTGTGCTTTGAGCCAAAATAATACTAGGAGCCAAAGGATTATCTAAAGTTCTACCCTCTACACCATCTTTTGGCATAGGACTTTCAAGACCATCTTTATCCACTATTGTTACTTTATAATACTTGCTTTTACCTGCTCCTTCTACTATATCCTCATAAGAATTTTTATCAGTCTTTGCCAAAACACTAAAAGGAAGGAAGCTTGAGCTCGTAGAATAAACTTTATAATAAGAAAAATCTTCATATGTAGGAGCATCCCAAGTTAAAATGATTTTATTAGAACCATCTGTGCTAGCACTTAAATGCTCAACTTGAGGGGGTAAAGCCTTGCTTGTAGAACTTACAACTTGACTTGGCTCACTCTTTATCCCATTAAAACTCACAGCAATAATTCTATAACTTGAATTTTCATTAGGTTTTAAATCACTATCGATGTATTCAGCGTTTAAGCGATTTTTTACTTCTGCAATTTTTTTAAATTCTTTATCATCACCTTTAGTTCTTTCAATAATATAAAAATCAACCCTAAAATCAGGATGCGGACGCCAAATAAGTTTAATACGATTAGGCAAATTGGTCACAGCTTGAATAAAAGGAACAGCTTCAAGTCTTGGAGCTGTGCTCACTTCTATAACCTTGCCATCTTCTGAAATTTGTCCTTGCTCATTAAAGCTTTTCATCATATAACGATACTTAGTACCAGGCTCTAATTTAGTATCTACATAATGAGTTTGAAACTTATCTTTAATAGTGCCTACAAGTTTAAAATCAGGATTTTCATCACTAGAACGATACAAATAAAATCCTTTGATATTTTCATTATATAAAGGCTCCCATTCAAAAGCAATATTACTCATATCACTAAGACTTTTTAAACTTTCAACCTTTGGTAAGCTTTCATTTACGGCAGGCTCTTTACTTGAAGCTAGCGAATTCATTTGCGAAACACTACAAGCGCTAAGCAAAAGAGTTAAAAAACTCAAGTAAAAACTCAAGCGAAATCTTTTCATCATTCTCTCCTAAATTAATTTGTTCAAACATAATGTTTTTAAAATCTTCCATCAAAGGTGCTTTAACAAAAATTTGCTCTTTAGTTTTTGGATGGATAAAATACAAAAAATAGGCATGCAACATTATCCTACAATCATACTTACCCTTATAACCATACAAACTATCGCCCAAAATATGGCGATTTAAACTAGCCAAATGCGCTCTAATTTGATGAGTTCTTCCTGTAAAAAGCTTAGCAGCCATCAGAGTTAAATTTTCAGTTTTTACTACATTTATGAAGGCTGATTTTGCATTTTTACTGAATTTATTTTCCTTATCTATGGCTATTTTTTTAATAGCATTAGAAGGCGAACGCATTAAAAATTTTTCTACTATAATTTTATCTTCTTTTAGTGGCAAATCAATTAACGCAAGATAAATTCTTCCCATGCTTTTATCTGCAAGCTGTTCGCTTAATTTTTGATGGGTGAAATTATTTTTCGCTATTAGTATAGCTCCGCTTGTATCTTTATCTAATCTATGAACAAGACCAGCTCTTATCTCTCCTCCTAAATTTGATAAAGTATATTTTTTTTCTATCAACCAATCCACCAAAGTGGTATTTTTAACGCTACTTGCTCCATGAACGACTAAATTTGAAGGTTTATTTAAAACAAGCAAATCTTTATCTTCGTATAACACATCAATATCAAAATCCACTTCAAACTGAGGTTTTATCTCATCATAAAGCTTTAAGCTTGCAATAGAAATGATATCACCATTTTTAAGCTTAAATGAATTTTTATCTTGAATTTTATCATTAACCTGTACGCAATCTTTTTCTATAAGTAAAGTAACTTGATTGCGACTTTGGTTTAATTTTTTAGCCAAAAACACATCAAGCCTTGAATTTTCATCTACTAAAAAAGTTTGCATTTTTTCCTTAGAGGTTTTGATAAATTTAAAATTTTAGTTTATAATTATAGCTTTATATTACTAACTGAAGGCAAATTTTGTTTAGATTAGATAGAAGAATTTTAACTCATTTTGACTATATGCAACCCATTTTATTTTTACCCATAATTCTTATTTCATTTTTCTTGATCTTTGAAGCTAATCCTTTTTTAGCAGAAAAACAGTTTGTTTATGCCTGTGTGGGATTGTTTGCTTTTATGGTTTTTTTCTTCTTTCCCATAAGGAAATTTATTTGGATTATTCCTGTTGCTTATTGGATTAATATTTTTTTATTGCTAAGCGTAGATATTTTTGGGGTTGAAAAATTAGGTGCTAAAAGATGGCTTGAAATTCCTTTTACTCACTTTACTATACAACCTTCTGAAATTTTTAAACCTAGTTTTATTTTAATGCTTGCTTATCTTATTTATCAAAATCCTCCTCCAAAAAATGGATACAAACTTAAACAATTCATCAAACTTAGCTTTTACATCATCTTACCTTTTTTGCTAATTGCAAAAGAACCTGATTTAGGAAGTGCTATGGTTTTACTACTTGTTGGTTTTGGAGTTCTTTTTATCATGGGAGTTCATTATAAAATTTGGTTAAGTATTGTTATAGCTATAAGCATTAGTTCTCCTATTATTTATACACATCTTTTAAAACCCTACCAAAAGCAAAGAATTCATGATTTTATTTCAGAAAAACCAAGTTATCAAGTAGCCCAATCAATGATAGCTATTGGAAATGGTGGTTTAACTGGAAAATCTCAAGATGAAGCTACGCAAACTCATTTTAAATTTTTACCTATTTCAACAAGTGATTTTATCTTCGCTTACATGATAGAAAGATTTGGATTTATTGGGGGATTGACATTAATTATATTTTATATTTTACTTATTTTTCATCTACTTAGTTTAAATTATAAACTTAAAGATGATTATTTTACTAGAGTTGCTATTAATTGTGTTGCATTATTTATTTTTATTTATGCGGCAGTAAATATCTCAATGACTATAGGTTTTGCACCAGTAGTTGGGATCCCTTTGCCTTTTTTTAGTTATGGTGGAAGTTCTTTTACTATTTTTATGATTTTTTTTGGAATTTTACAGCATTTAATCACTTTTAGATATTTTTGGACGGATACAAAGGCTAAATAAAATATTTTTAAGCATTAATAAGATATAATTCTATCTTTTAATTCAACTTAGGCGGATTTATAGCTCAGTTGGTTAGAGCAACCGGCTCATAACCGGTTGGTCGCAGGTTCGAGTCCTGCTAAATCCACCATTACTCTTTTTTATCAAATCCCTATTTTGCTTTAATATCTTAATCAAATGTCTATAATAAAATGTCTTAAAGCTTATTGTATATTGTTGTTTTTTGTTGTTTTTTGTGTTAAAATGTTGCGTAAAAAGTGGGTCACTTTTATAAAAATGGGTTACAAAATGGGCTACTTTTTACACCAAAATAGACACTAAAAAAGAGAGAAAATTAATGGCAAAAATTAACAAACTTACCGATAGTTTTTTAAAAAGCATTAAATGCGAAAGTGATAAAAAATTTATAAAATTTGCTGATCCGAGTTTAAAAGGCTTATATGTTTTTATTTATCCTAGTGGTAAAAAATTATTTAAAATAAGACAAGCAAATGATACTTATATAAAAATAGGAGAGTATCCTTTACTTTCCTTAGCAGAGCTTAGAGAAATCGCTTTAAATGCTTTTAAGCTAAAAGCAAAAGGACAAAACATAAAAAACGCTAAAAGACTTAAATTTGGCGATATATATGATGAAGTTTTAGAAAAATGTAAGGCTGATGGATTAAGCCTAAAAGAAATACAAAGAGGATTAAAATACAAAAATGGCGTTTTTAAGAATTTCAAAGATGTAGATATAGAAAGCATCAAGCGTTCACATGTCATCGAAACACTTAAAACCATAGAGCATCAAATCCCTACACTTATAAAAGCTAAAGGCTGGATTAACAAAATCTTTAAATATGCTTTGCAACTTGAAATCGTAGAAAATAACCCTGTGACAAGTATTGATAATTCCATAGTTTTTAAAAAAGCTTCAAAAGTAATTCATCAGCCAACTTTACTAGAAAACGATAAAATTAAAGAATATATATTAGCCTTAAAAAATTCAGATCTTAAAAAAACACATAAAAATCTAATGCTTTTTAATCTTTTGACTGCACAACGCCCCGGTAATGTTATAAAAGCAACTTGGGATGAAATTGATTTAAAAAATGCTATATGGACTATTAAAGCTGAAAAAATGAAAATGAGAAAAGAACATATTATCACTTTAAATTCTCAAGTGCTTAAAATTTTAAAAGAACAAAAGAAAATGAAAGTCAATGATTATATATTTGCTGGAAGTTCAAAAAATGGGTGTAATAGCGAGAATATTACCTGTAATATCAATAAACGACTAGGATATAAAGGCATTCAAAGTGCACATGGCTTTCGTGCTATGTTTAGAAGTTTAGCCAACGAACATCAATTAGATCATGGTGTGAGTATGGATATAGCCGAGCAGTGTTTAGCACACGAGCAAAAAAACGCCATTTTAAAAGCTTATAATCGTAGTGAAAATATAGAATTAAAAAGAAAGTTAATGCAGTGGTGGGGAGATTATATCGAAAAACTTGCAGGGGATTTTTAAATCACCTTGCAAGTTTGCAACCATTTATCAATTTCGGCTTTTTCATATTTAAAAGTAGGACCTATTTTAATCCCTTTAGGAAAATTAAATTTATTTTGATTTACTCGCATTCGCATAAATCTTATACGATATTGCGAAATACCCAAATACTCCGCTACTTCTTTTGTTGATAATAATTTTTCTATCTTACCAAATTTTGCCATTTCATACTCCTTTCTCTAAATCAAAGCCTAATTTTGCAATAATTGCTTTTTGCTCTTCATAGCTTAAAAAATTGCTGATTAAAATCAAAACATCACCAAAACAAAAGCGATTATAGCTCGTGCTTTGTTCTAGCACTTTAATTTCTAATGTATCACTTAAACTCTCAAGCGAAGCTGTTATTTTCCAATTTTTATTAATAGCTTTTAACATCTCATCGTTTGCATTTTGATTAAAAGCATTGTCGTTTCTTAAAAGCAACATTTCTTTTATCGTTTGCTTTAACATTTCTTGCGTATTTTCTAGCTCTTTTTCTAATGCTATTTTAGCTTTTATGTATTCTTTGAATTCTTTCATTTTTTATCCTTTCTAACTTAAGCAAATAGACTTCTTTCTATATGTTTAAACATAATTTCATTAGCACTTTTAAAAAAGTCTTTTTTAATCTCAAAGCCATAAGCTTTGCGGTTTAAATTTGTAGCTGCTAAAAGAGTGCTTCCGCTTCCAGCACATGGATCTATAACAACATCACCTGCATCTGTAAAAATAGTGATTAATCTTTCTAGTAATTTAACAGGCTTTTGTGTGGGATGCACTTTAGGAATGCCTTCATCTTTTTGCCAATCCATGCAGTTATAAATCATCTTTCCATCATTGTTAAATTTTGGAAGTTTTTCACGATATAAGATTAAAGCATATTCACAATTTCCAACTATTTTCATATTTGCTTTTAAAACTTGAGATGATCCTTGTTTTCTAAAAACCAAATTTATATAATGATTAAAGCCATATTTTTTAGCTACTTCAATTAACATTGCTTGTTGTTCAAAAGAGCAAAAAACAATCATGCAAGGACTTTTACCGCATTCTTTAGGTTCTTTTATAAGCATTTTTGAGCAAAAGTGCATAAATTCGCTAACTCTAAAATCATTATCTGTATCAAAAAACGCCTTGTTTGCTTTTTTGCTTTCTCCATTTTTATTATCCCCATTTATATACCATTCAGGAGATGAAGCATAAGCATTGTTGCCTAAATTATAAGGAATATCAGCTATTACAAGCTGTGCTTTTGGTATATTATATCTTTTAAAATTTTGAAAATGGTCGTTATAAAGCTGTGGGTGAAACATCATCACTTCCTTTTTGATTAAATAAATTAGGCTCTTTTAAAAAGGCTATTTTTTCCATTATTTCATTAAATTCGCTCTGATAGTCTTTGATATTCTGATTTAATATGCTTCTTTCATCTTTAACTCTTTGTATAGATCTATGAATTGCTAAAGCTCTTTTGGTTAAAACTTCTATCTCTTGGTTTAACTCACCTTGATTTAATTCCTTTGACTGCTCTAATTGCTGATTAGTATTTTTTTTCATTTTTTATCCTTTTAATTATATTTTCAAGTTTTAAAAGTCCGCGTTCTAAAACTTCTTGTTCTTCTTTACTTCTTGCTTTTAGCTCATTTATTCCTTTTGCTGCGATAGAATAAAACACCAAATCAATTCGTTTGTAAAACTCTAATTTCTTTTTGTATTCTTCTCTTAGTCTTTGCAAAATGTTTTCTTTTTCTTTTTCAAATAAAGCTAAAACAAAAGAATCTGAAAAATAAAAACAAAGTCTTCTTTCTTTATTTTCCCCTACAATCTTTGCATCTTTAAAAAAGTATTTAAGATCATTATTTAAAACAAGTTTTGCTAAATCGTAAGCTTCTAATTCTCTTGTAATATTCATTTAACACCTCATTGTATAAGTTTTATTAAATTCTCTTGTGATCTTTTCTACTTTAAAGCTAGTTTTTAATTTATTATCACATTCAGGACAAAAGCCATCTAAACTCACGCTTTTTACATCGCCTATAATTTCATCAAGACCTTTAAAAAATTTAGAATTTGGCACAAATTCTAAGTTGCATTTTGAACATTTTATTGTCCCTTTAAAAATAAAATTTACTTTCATATTCTCTCCTAACTTGCCAAAGCGTAAGGCTTAAATATCTTAGCCCAACGTGGATTGTTTAAATACTTTGTTTGCTCAAGTATCACTCTCATATTAAAATGCCAAATTCCTACCATTCTTAAATAATCTTGCATAAGATCTAATGCATCATTGATATCATTTTCTATTCTATCTAAGAACTTATCCTTTATCTTCAATGTAAGCTCTAATCTTTTCCATCGCACAAATTCCCTTTTAATGTTTTCTTTGTGATAGTGCTTTTGTTTTTCGTATTTATCATAAAGTAAAATGCGTTCTAATTTATAGTATTTACTTTGAGGATTGTTGATATACATACTTGTTTTATAAGTATGAAAATCGCCAAAGATTTTAAGTTTGCTAAACCTTTCTTGGTGTTTAAATTCTCTTGGTTTAGATACTGCTAGATCATCATCAAAATCACAGGCAATATCCACACTATAAGCTTTAAACCTTTTTATCATTTTGCTTAAAATTTTCCACACTTCAGTTTCTATTTGTTTACTAGGCTGATAAAGCCCATTAAATTGCACCTCTATGTAGTAATCTTTTGCTTTTTTATTCTTTTTAGAAAGCTCAAAGCAAGCCTTAGAATTATCTAATATAATGATAGTATTTGAAAGGCTTTTATTTCTAGGTTTTATATTGATATAACGCATTTTAAAAGGATAAAATTTATCATTGGTTTTTATGCCTTTGAATTTGTCTTTTGCAAATTCATCAATGCTTTTGTTTCTTGTTGTGCTTCGCATTTTTTCAAAAAGCCCCCATCTTTTAAGGTATTTGTAAAAGGTTTTTTTATTGATAACGAAACGGAAGCTGTCGTATCCTGTGCTATGATTTGTTTGCATAAAATATCCTTTTCAAAACCTTTTTTCATTAAAAAGCCATTGCTACTTATCTTTACAAGTGCATAGCCACGCATTGCTAAACTTTCTATTACCTTTGCTCTTTGTGCTTTTTTAAAAGCATCATTATCTTTTTGTATGGGTTTAAAACTCATTTTTTTCCTTTTTTTAGACATTAAATGAGTGTTCAGGGTTTATTAAAATGTCCTAAACACTGCTATTTAATGGGATTTGTTGTTAAATTTGTTTTCTTTTGTTAAGCCTAAATTCTAAGATTTCAAAAGCAAACTTTCCTAAATCTTCATTTGTTTGCTTGATTTTAGTTTGCAATTCTTTTATGGTTGTTTCTAGCCATAGGTAAAGCTCTAAATCTTTAAAAACAAATAAATCGTATTTAGCAAATTCTGTTTTTAATCTCTCATAATTTTCTTCTGATATGTTTTTAAGATTAAAAAGCTTTGCCTTAGTCTTTTTGTGCTTTTGTTTTTCTATTAAAAGCTGATATTTCAAAGCTTTTATTTCGTTTTCTAGATGTTGCATTTAACTTCCTTTTTTGGTTTATAGATACTTGATAAGCTTCTCAAATATGTTTTAATAATAAATTATAACTTATTTAAGAAATAAAGTCAATATATTTTTATATATTTTATAAGTTTTTAGTAGAAAATTTATTTATTAAAGAAGTGATTATTTAGAAATATCCTTTATAATCTCTTTCAATAGATTAAATTGCTTAAGCTGTTTCTTAAGCTCTAAGGTCTCTAAATATAAATTAATGGCTACTTCTATTGTTTTGCTTATTTCACCAGTAGAAGCATTTTTATTTAAAGTGGCTTCGCTATATCCGATCTTTTCCCCAAGTTGTTTATAAGTTAATCCTAACTCCTTGCAGGTTTTTCTGATAAGATTTTCATCATTTTTTGCCATTAATCATCCTTTTTTTAAAAAACAAATTCTACTAAAAATCACTTAAAACTTTAATAACTATGTGATTATTCGTTTTCTAGGTATGGTTTGTTACTCATTTTTATTTCCTTTACTAATCATCAATGCTATATAAGCAAGTAAAACCACCTGCAAAACTTCTAAAATTTCACTCATTTTAAACTCCTTATGCTAAAATAAGAGTAGGCATAATGTTAAAGGTGGGGCAAAAGCCCCTTAGTTAAATCCAAGTTTGGATTATTTTTGAGATTAGATAAACAAGTATTGCGACTTTGATTAAAAAATCTAACCTTTGCATTATGCTTACTCCTTTCTTTATATATTTATAAATGCTAATTTTCTTAACATTTATAATTAAATTATACAAAGTATCTTATTAATTGATGCTTAAAATTGATAATTATTTTTGTGTTTTGGTAGAATTTTTGTTAAGTTATTTAACAATTAAATATTCTTGAAAATAGTTTTAATCGTTTCCCAATCTTTAAGTTGTTTTTTAAGTTCTATAGTTTCTTTTAATAAATTTATAGCAGCGGAAGTTTGCTCGCTAATCTTTCCACTTGCAATAGTAGCCCTTAAACTTGGCTCACTCCAGCCTAATTTTTGTGCTAAATCTTTATAAGTAAAATTATTTTCCTTGCAAAATTCCTTAATTTCCTGTGCTGTCATTTAAAACCTTTCTCAAAAAACAAATTCTACCAAAACATACTTAAGTTTTAACTATCATTTTAAAACTTTTATTTCGTTTTCTAGGTATGGTTTATTACTCATTTTTTAAGCTCCTTAAGTTCTTTTTCAAGCCTATAAACTTTTGCCGATAAAACACATAATAAAGTCGCTAATACTAAAACTATAATTTCTAAAATCATTTTTAACTCCTTTTTTGATATAATAGAAAAGGTAAAAGATGATAAGGGCTTTCGCCCTTTGCCTTAATGCTTTCTTGCGTTGATAATGGCTGTTATCAAGCAGATTAAAGCAGTGATTAACTCGAGCACATCACTAGCGTTCATCTTTTACTCCTTCTTTTATTTCAAAACTAACATTTTATTAGTTTTGATATGATAATTATATAATAAAATATTATATTTGTCAATAGATAAAACAATATAATATTAATAATTTCTCTAAATAAACTAATAAAATATGTTGAAATGTATCAAAAAAAGTAATTCTAGTGTAGCCCTTAATTTTAAGGACTATTTTTTAAGTATTTTTTCTAGTAGATTTTTTAATTCTTCAAAGTCTTTTAAATCATTTTCAAGTTCTAAAATGCGTTGATACATTTTAAAGCTATGTTCTATACTTGCAGTAATTTTATCATTAGCTATTGCATTTGTTAAACCGCCCTCGCTTAATCCTAAATACTTTGCTAACTCTTTATAAGTTAAATTTCTTTCCTTGCAAAAATCCTTAATTTCTTGTGCTGTCATTTTTACCCCTTGATTAGAAAAACTTATTAGCCAAAGAAAAAGCTAAGCTTATACTTTGTTTTATAGCTTCTTCATCTGCTAATTTTATACTATCTCTAAGTTTATCACCTAAAGTTTTATTATTTTGTAATGTTTTTGGGATTGATTTTAAAATTTCTAAAGATTTAAGAGTTAATCTTACACCAAAAAAACACTCAAACCCTAAAGTTTTTACCTCTTCATTAAAACTTATAAAATCAAAATCTCTTAATGCTATAATCGTTTCATAGACAAATTTTACATCTTCTTTGGTTGCATCGCTATCCTTGATAATGTCTTTTAAAATGTAAATATCTTTTTTTATAGGAAAATTATCAAACAAGATAGCTAATACTTTTGCGCTATAAAAATCAAATTTTTCTATATTGCTTTGCATTATATTACCTCTTTTCTTTTTCCTCACAAACAAAATAAACTTTTACATTCTTATTTTTATTGATTAAAAGAATTTGTTCGTGTAAATTTTCAAAAGGACTTTCTAAATTGTCATAAAATTTCAATCCACACACAGGACAATTTTTAATACTATTGTGAGTATCTATAATGATTTGCGTTTCACAATTTTTGCACTCTAGTTTAAACTTTTTTATCTTGGCGATTTCTTGTTCCATCACATTCCTTTTTACAAACAAAATAAAATTCTGCATTTTTATTTTTGCTAACACTTTTGAACAATTCAGTTAAAATTTCAAAGGGATTATATCCTAAATTTTCATCTATAAACTTTATTCCACATTGCGGACAAGTTTTAATAACATTACCTATTTTTGTAATGATTTTTGTATCGCAATTTTTACATTTTATTTTTAATTCTGTAATTTTTTTTAAATTCTTATCCATATTTAAACCTTATTTTATTAGTTCAAAAATATAACTAATGGTATGTTTAAGGATTTCATTGTTTGTTTTGTTCGAAAATTTTAAAATTCTATCAGCTAAGGTTTCGCCATTTTGTAAGCTTTTTGGTGTTGCCCTTAAAATACTTAAACCTTTAGCACTCAAGCTTACATTTAAAAATGCAATTGGGTTCATTGTTTTGCTTTGTATTTTAATGAGTTCTAATTCTTCTAAATATAAAATGCTATGATAATAAATCTTTTCTAATTCTACTATATCTTTTTGCGTTTCGCTTATTATATTTTGAAGTAAAATATCGCTTTTAAGTGGGAAATTTTCGAGTAAAATTTTAAAAACTCTCCCTGTGCAAATATCAAAATGTTCTAAATTATTCATAATATACCTTATTATTATAAAAAATAAAATTAACAAATTTAAAAGCTAATTTTATCAAAAAAATATTTAGCTTTAACCTGCTTTCAAAATCGCTTAAAACTTTAATAACTGTGTAGATTAAGCCATTCCCTTATCGCTAAACCATAAAGCTTTACAATTTGTGGGATTATTGCATTCCCTAACCCTTTAACTGCGTCCATTGTGCTGGAAAACCCATCATCTCTTCGTATATCTTGACAATCAAGCTCAAAATCTTTTTCACATCTTCGCCTCCTATACTCGCTATATAAGGATATAATCTCTTTTGATGGTTTTTGTGTGATTTCATTTGCGTAGAAATGGTGAAATTTTTCATACAAAAAGCATCCGATGCTAAGGGCGTTGGTAGTAAAATATTCTTTATTCCAACAAATAACATAAGCTCGTTTTCTTTTGTGTGGATATCCAAAGGATTTAGCACATAATAATTGCCACCAACAATCATACCCGATTGCTTGAATTCTTTTAATAAATTCTTCTCTAAAATCATCTCTCCAAATAAGTTCGGAGCTATTTTCAAACAAGATAAATTTTGCTTTTGTGAATTTTGCAATTCTAATGACTTCATAAAATAAACTGCTCCTTTCTCCTTGTAGTCCTTTTTTGCTTCCTGCTATACTCAAATCTTGGCATGGAAAGCCTGCTGTGATTAAATCAATTTCATCTTTTATATTTTCTTCATTGATTTGCTTCACATCGTTAAAAATAGCTTTTTCATTAAAGTTTTGCTTTAAAAGTTTTTGGCAATATGGTTCAATCTCACAAAAAGCTAAAGTGTTAAAAACTTTCTCATCTGCCATTTTTAAACCTAAAGCAAAACCACCTATGCCACTAAATAAATCAAGATGGTTTATTTTCATTTAATAATTCCGCATTTTCATGGATATTGCCTATTATTTCGGTATCATATCCTTCATCTTTAACTAAATAAATTAAAGAGCCTATGTAATCTCTACTTTTACTCTCAAGATAAAAAGTCCCTTCTTTATGAATGCTAACTTTTGCCAAAAAGCAATCGTATGGACTTTTAGTTTTAACAATATCCCCTTCATAAATCTTTTTGCCATTTTTATCATAAAGTCCTGTAAATAATTCTATCTCATAATTACATGATGTAAAGTCTTTAACTTTACAATATTCATCATAGTCTCCACCGTAATAATTGCTTTCGCAACTATGTTCTATAGTAAGAACATAGTTTTCATCATCAACATTTCCTGTAACTGCAATATACTCATTATTGTTTATATTATCATTGTATATTTTCTGTTTTAAATATTTTTTACCATCCCAAATCCTAAAATCAAAATCTTTTAATTTCATTCTTTCTCTCCTTTTGTACTTCTTTCAACTTCTTGCCATTCTTTGTCACTTTTAAATTCTCTATCAACTTGCTTTCAAAATCGCTTTTAAAATGGCTATTTGCCCTTTACCTGTTATTTTTGTCGTGCTTACAAGTCTATCGCCGTTGATGGTGCTAACAGTCGTTTCACTTACCTTAAAAAGTCCTTGTTCGATGTATTTTTGATAAGGTTTGTTATCGCTCATTAAAAATCCTTTTTCACGCAAGATCTTAAAAAGTCTTTTCTCGCCAATTTCAAGATTATTTTTTTCGTGTAAGATTTTTGCATAATCTCTTATCAAAATAGCATCATTTGTGTTTTGAATGCGATTTGCAAAATGAATTAAAGGTGCATTTTGTTCGGCTTCGTTTTTTAAATTTACATTTTCAATTTGAAGCTTTTCATTTCTCTCTAAAAGTTCTAATTGCATTTGCAAACTTTCTTTTAATGAAAGCGGTTTATAACTTTGTTTTTTAAGCTCATTTTCTAAGTATTCTAATCTATCGATTATCTTTGCTCTTAGTTCTACACTATATCCACTCACTAAAATTAGCACTTCTCTTTTTGGTAAGCGATAATACTTGTAAAACTGCTTATTTTGTGGGTTTTGGTAGGTATGCTCAAATTTGAAGACACCCCCTTCAACCACTTTTTCTAAGTAAGTTTCTATATCTCTTGTAACATTTCTGTGTTCTTTTCCTGTAAGCTCTGCTATCTCTAAAGAAGTTAAGCTTATTTCTTTGTTTTCATCTTTTCTAAACAGCTCTAAATTCATTTATTCTCCTTAAAATTTTTTAGTGTTTAAATGAAGACTTAAGAGCCATCTTAAAAGATGGCTTAATTTAAGAAGAAATAAATAAATTTGAGGACTTTAAAAGAATTCTCATTAGTCCTCATTTAAACACTAACCAAAACATAGGACCTGCATTCAAAGTCTAAAAGACTTTTGGTATTTTGGTAAATTAACAAAGCTTTAAAAAAGCCCACTTTCCACACCGTCGCCTGTGAGTGTAATAAAGATAAGAACACACTAGCCATAAAAGGCTAGTGAAGCAATCTAAAAAATATCAAACCTTTAAAGTTCGCAATTGTAGGCGTTTATCCACTTAACGCAACTTTTGCAAAAACCCTTTAAGCACACTTTTTGCTATCACTTTAAAAAATGCGATTTTAAAGTGCTTAGATAAATGTGCTTAATGAGGCTTTTAAGCTGCCTCAATTTCTTCTAGTAAAGCTTTAATCTGTGTAATAGCTCTTTCGTGTGCCTCTTTGTAAGTTACATTCTTTTTATACTCACTTTTTAAATCTTCAATCCTTTGCGTTAGCCTTTCATCGTCTCTTATTCCAAGTTTTAAAAGTGCAATTTCTACTTTTGAATTACGCTTAGTGGGAGTGCTAAGCCAAACAGATAAAGTCCTATCTGTAAGATCTAGTTTTTTTTCTACTTCTGCTATAGTTCCAACATCTAAAATTTGTTTGATTTTTTCATATAGTTTCATTTTAAACTCCTTAAAGAAATGATTGTTTTTTCAAAAAGTCCATCGCTGATCGCTTCTATGCTTACCTCATCATTTTCATGTAAAAAATTCAGCGCTTTCTCGAATACCTCATCGCTGAAATTAAAACACTTTCTAAGTTCTTCCTTTTCTTCACTTTTTCTAAAACTTAAAACATCTAAAATTGATTTTGCTTCTATCATTTTTTGCTCCTAAAAACTTGTTAAAAGCTTTTTTGTGATACAATCTAAAAGCTTTTAAGAAAGGTTTTAAATGGACTTTTATACTCCTATTAAAGATATTTTTGGCTCAAGCGTTTCAGCTTTTTTCTTTGGTTTTATGCTTGGTTTTGTGCTTTGTAAAATGTTTTCTTTTATGAAATTTCTTATTAAAGCACTAGAAAAGAAAAAAACTAATATTTGGCATGATACTTGTCCTTATGTTTCACACAATGGCAAGCCGTTAGCTATTTCTTTTAAAACACGAAATAGAAAAACCATCGATGTAAATTGTCCCTGTTTTAATTCTTCGAATAAAACTTGCATAAAATCAGGCTTTATTTGTGCTTTTTACAATGATTGATTAACAAAGCCAACGAAAAACCTACTACAAAAAAACAAGCTGATATTACATCTTGCATTTTATTTCCTTTGTGTGCAACTTTTGTTTTTAATTTAAAACAATTTGCAATTAACTTTTTTAAATTGTTGGTGTTATTATAATAAAAATATACTCATTTTGTCAAGTTTATATTTTCATTTTGTAAAAAAATACTAAATTTTTGAGTATAAATATTTCTTATGATACAATTTCTAAAAACATTAAAAAAGGAGCTAAAATGAAAGAAAGCATTTCATACGAAAACTATGAAAAGAATTTGAAATTGGAACTAGAAAATAAAAGAAAGGATTTTGATAGTCAAATTTCACAAATCATACCAGGTCAAACGCAAATGATAAAACTTTATTTTTGGTTTGCTACTCTTATAATATCAGGACTTTTGACTATATCAGGCAAGATGCTTAAAATTTATCTTACTTTTTCAAACTTGGAAATCTTACAAATATCTTTTTTCATCCTAACTTTTGCATGTGGCTTAGCTTGTATCTTTTTTGCACTAAAAGCGATTTTAAAAGGGGCTATTATCTATCATCCAGCTGGACTAAAAAAAGTATTTGAAGAGTTTCCAAAAGATAAGTATGAGCATGTAAAAGGCTTAGAGAGAATGATAAACGCAACTTATAAAGCTATAGAAGCAAACAAAAATGAAATCTTAAAAACTACAAAACAATTGCGTTTATCTTTTTATAGCATTATTCTTTGTTTGTCTTTTTTTATAGTATTTTTAATCACATTATTTCCAAATTTTATAGAAAGGGGGTGAGTATGCTTGGCAGATGAAAAAGAAAGCGTGGAAGTAGATGCGCCTACTCCAACACAAACCAGAGATGATAAAAAAGATTAAGGCGATTTAGCCTTAATAAAACAAAATATAATACCCAAAAAAGAAAAACGCAAGTATAAACCAAAACTCCATTTTTCAGCCTTTTAAATTAAAATAATATAAGTTTAAATTAAAACTTGGCATACTTATTGCTTAGGTTTTAACAAACGATTTAATTTTTTTATATTGTTGGTGTTATTATAATAAAAATATACTCATTTTGTCAAGTTATTTTATAACTTTTGAAAGGATTTTTGTGGACGTTAAAGAAATATTAGATCAATGGAAATCAGAACAAAAACTAAAAACTTATAAAGATTTGGCTATTTTTTTAGGTGTAGCACCAAATACACTCGATGTTTGGAAACAAAGAGGTAGTATACCTCCTAAAAATATACTCAAATATATTCAAATGCATTCAAGTATAAAATCCACAAATACAATTTCAATACGTTATTTTCCTGACATTTACGCAAGTGCTGGTTTTGGCAATACAAATGAAAATGAAAATTTTCAAATTATCAACGTAGATAAAACTTTTTTAACTGAAGTTTTAGGAGTGCCTTACAAAACTCAATATGATATGATTAAAATTTATGGTGAAAGTATGGAACCTTTTATACAAAATGGCTCTTTTATCATCATAGATACCACTAGAAATTCACTCGATAAAATAAGAAATGGCGATGTAGTAATTTTTCGTAATAGCAATAATGAACTTTTTTGCAAACGCATTCTTAAAAATGCTTTCGATGATGATATAGTTATTAGCAGCGATAATTTTAATTTTGGAGATAAAAAGGTAAAGAAGAGTGCTTTAAAAGATCATGTATTTATAGGCGCGGTAATTTGTTCTTGTAATGCAAAGATATTTTTAAATCAAATTGAAAGGGTATGAAACAAATGAAAAAACTTATAATCCTATCTTTATTATCCACTCTAGCTTTTGCTGATTATAATCAATACAAACCAAGCGAAGATTTTGCTAAGTATTTTACTAAGCAAAACTGCTCACAAGTTTTGGATAAATTTTATTATCTAAATTGTTATGACTATAATCTAAAAGGCACAAAAGCTGTAGCTTATAGATTAGAAGCGGATAATTTAAAAGGCGAACAAATCAAAAAACGCCCACGCTTTGAAGATGATACAAATATTCCTAAAAAATACCGCACCACATGGAGTGATTATAAAAACAGCGGTTACGACAGGGGACACACTCTTTCTAATGCTTCAATGAGAAAAACAACTCAAGCTCAAAGAAGCACTTTTTTAATGAGCAACATTACTCCACAAAATCCACAAATCAATCAAAGAGTTTGGAATAAAATTGAAAAAAGAGAAAGACAAGTAGCTTTAAAACTTGGAAGTTTAGAAGTTTTAAATTTGGTTAATTATGATAGTAATCCACAAAGAATAAGAAATCAAATTGCTATTCCAAGCTCTTACACTAAGATTTTAAAAGGTGATAATTTTAAAGAATGTTATCAAGTGCCAAATCATGAAGTCGATGATGAGAGTATAAAAAGTTATAAGGTTGATTGTGATCAATTTTAATCGTTTTTAATGACATAAATTGTTTTATTGTAAATTAAAAAAAATAAAATAAACTTTTTTAAATTATTTAAATTAAAAGGAGTAAAAATGGGATTTGTAGGTTTGGCTTATTTTATTATTAGTTTTATTGGAGCAATTGAAATTGCTAGAGATGCAAAACAAAGAAATATGAGTGGCTTATGGTGGGGTATTGGTGCCTTTCTTTTAGGAATATTTGTATGGATTTTATATATCGCAGTTAAAGAACCTTACAAAAGAGAACAAAAAATGTCTAAAATGAGAGATTTAGAATTTTTAAGAGGATTGAAAGAAAAAGGTGTTATCAGTGAAGCCGAGTATGAAAAACACAAAACAGAAGTTCTAGAATGGATGTAATGAGGATTAATCCTCATTCAACTCCTTAATCTTATTTATTTGTATCTCACACTGCTTGTATTTGTAAAAAAGCAAAGAATAAGCATTTATAATATCAAGTTCATTTTTTGCCTTTGGCTTTTCAAGGGGGCTTAGTGTTAATAACTCTTGCGGAATTTTTACTTTTTGAATTTCTATTTTGGTTACTACTTGTTGAGTTTGCATCCCACAACCTATCAACGACATCGTTAAAAAGCTTGGTAATATTATTTTCATTGCTTTTATAAATGTATTCTTTAACATATTCTATCCTTTCTTTAACTTCGTTTTTTTGATTGTTTGCTTCATTGATTGCTTTTAATTCTGCTTTATGAATTTGCGTAAGTTCTTTTAGCCTTGCTTCGTTGTTTTTATTAATCTCTAAAGCTAAGGCTAAATCATTTTGACTTTTTTCTAATTTTGCCTTTGTGCTATCAAGTCTTAGATAAAAATATCCTGCTAAGATTGCCATTAAAGCTAAGGCGATATAAAGCTTTGCATTTCCAAATAAAAGATTTATCATATTTTGTTTTAGAAGTTTAAGTGTGGGGTGTAAACTTTAACCTACTTAAACTTTTATCTCCTTTCTATGCTAACTCATTTGTTATTTCAAGTTTAATGTCTTCAAGATTTTTACCATACATCAAATCATAAAATTCTTTACAAGCTTGTCTGCTTTGACCGACACTTTCATTATTATTATCCTTGGTAAGCCCCAGCAAGATACAACCTTTTGTATCTTTATAAGTGTTTCCCCAATGGATTAAAATATGTCTTTCAAAATCCACATCATTATTATAAATATTTAAAACGCTATCATCTTCTTTTAATACAATAACTCCTGCAACTTCTTTTTTTCCTTTATCATTAAAACTAGAATTTATATGTCTTTTCAAATCATAAACTCCAGCAGGAATTCTTAAATTTTTACCACTTTCAAGTCCTTCTTCTTTTCTTTCCAAAGAAAAGCATTCAAAAAGAATTTTTTCTTCATCATCTAAAACCTTAAATTTCCCAATAACGCAAGTTTTGCTAGTATATCTTCTATTAATTGTTACTTTCATTTTTTCTCCTTTTTTAATTTAAAGTTATCTCACTTCCATCTCTAATATTTAAAGTATAATCTCTTGCTATTGCATCGCTATAATATGAATTTGTAAAATTTAAGCTAAATAAAGGTTTTCCTATAGAAGAAGCATAGGCTTCAATATTTAAATAACTTGAAAAATTTTGAGAATAACCTGTTGGTCTTGCAGCAATACCGATGATATTTTTTGGTAAAGGTTTATCAAAATCTAAAATGTATTCATAAGGCGTCATATATGCTAAGTTTGTTCCACAAATATAACCACCCGTAATTAAATCGTAATCGCCATAGTCAGCATTGATTGTAGAACTTATTCTTACTTCATATTCTTTTCCATCTATATCATATAAGCCTGTGGCTGATTTATTTTCTTTGTCTATTTGAATATTTTTAGCATAAATAGCAGTTTTATCTTCCTTTATTAATCTAACATCACTTAAGCAAACAGATCCACCACGATAGGCTGTTTGTACTGTTAATCTAAGTCTATTTACTTCTGGTTCTTTGCTAAGCTCTACTTTAATCCACGAGGTAAAATCACTTACATAAATATCGTTTGGAGTTTTTGAATTGTCTATCCAAATAAATCCTTTTTTATAACCATTATTTGTTTGTGTTTGTTCTGGTGGAGGTGTGTTTGTGATATTGCAAAGCAAAGCATTTTTTTCTAAAGCATTTGAAATAATACTTAAAGTGTTATTTATGGTATTTCCTACTTGATGAAAACTTTCTTCAAGCAAGGGTTTAGAAACTTCTTCTAAGGTTTGCCTTAATTTTTCATCGCTAATTTTATCACCATCTTCGCCTTTATCACCTTTTAAACTTGCTAAAAATTCATCTTGACTTTTTCCTGTGTTTTCTTCATTTTCAAGCCAAAGTTCATAAGCACTTTTACCATCAGCTCCTTTAGCTCCATCTTGCCCTTTTAAATTTTCAAGCTGTTCTTCTGTAAAATCTTCATAAGTAAAAGGATCTCCTTTATCACCTTTTAAACTTTCTTGATTTTCTAAAACAACTTTTAATACAACTTCTTTTAAACTCTCTTCATTGATATTTGCATTGATGTCAAGCTCTTCTAGCAAGGCTTCTAGTTTTTCTTTTAATTCACTTTGTTTTATAAAGTTAAAACTTGTTAAAACTTCATTTATAGCATTTTTAATACTTTCATCGCTTGGTTTTACTCCATTTTTAAAAAGTTCTTTTAAAATTTCTAAAGCTTCACTAAAATCTTTATTGATTTCTTCTGTTTTTATGGCAATTTCTCTTAAATCCACGCTCATCTTATCCCCTTTATTAAACATTTGATCTGATGAAATAAATTACAAGAGCAATAAAAAACAAAAATCTTAAATTTATTTATTTCTAAAGCTTGCATTGCTTCTTTTAAAACAAGATCAGCAAGTTTGTAATCTTTTCTTGATTTTGCTTTTTCACATAAAAAATCATGCACTACACAAGCACTAAAATACTCACTTTTAAAAGGTGGAAACAAAGACCAAAAAAGGCGTGGGATACTCGCTCCATCTGTTTTAAAGCCTTGTGGTACAACTCCTTTGTAGTTTGGTAAAATAAACTCATAATCTTGTATCACTTCAAACCTGTCCTTATCGTATGGCTTTACACAAACCCTTTTTAATTCTGTTTTAGTCATTGTTTTCCTTTTTTTTAAAAATACTTCTTAATTCATCATTTCTTATTTGAGTAAGCTTAACAAGCCTTTCATCCATTCTCATAAGATCTGTTTCTATAGCTTCTAGCTTGTCATTGGTTTTTGAGCAATGTGTTTCTATAAATTTAACCAAACTATCGCTACTTGCTCTGGATACTGCAATTTGTTCTCTAATAAGAGCATTAGTATTTTTGGTTTCACTTATAAGTTCTTTTGTTCTTTCCCCAGCTTCTTTATGTAAAGTTTTATATAAATGCCATGCAATCCCAGCTAAGACAAAAACCATCAATCCTAATAATGCAGATCCACTTAAAGAACCGAGTATAGCACCTTCTTTTATTATATTTTCAGTACTCATTTTTCACTCTCCCATGCAATTAAATTTAATTCTTCTAAAGATGTGGCATTTTTCACTTTATTTCTTAGTTCATCATTTTTAAAAATAATACTTTCAGTATATTTAGCGATACCAACCCCAAATTCTAAAAATTCTTCTTTGTTAAATGTAATGATTTTATTATCTTTATCAATCCAAGCAATATTTTCCAAAGGAGTATTATTGAGATTTGCCAACATTATCTCGCTAACTTTTCCGCTGATATTAATTTTTGCTTCCGTGTCAATTTGAAATGTAGTATTTTTAAAAGGCATAAATAAAAGCTTTTCTTCTTTTATAGCTTTTAACTCTTCTAATTTTAATTCTTTTAACTCTTCTAATGTTTTTTCTTTAATCTCGTAAGAAATAATATAAAGATTATTTTCTTCATCATAAGTTTGAATTTGGCGAAGTTCTTCAATTTTTTCATTAAAACTTGGGATTTCTTCTTCTTTAACTTTAGCAAAACCAAGCTCTTTTAAAAGCTTATCATCGCAAGCACTTAAAAAATAAGTATCTTGTGCATCAATTTCACCTTCTTCGTTTTGTATTTTTACATCTTTTAAAAAAATATCATCATATTTTAAACTTTTATTTTTTAAATCATAAAACATATTTACCCTTTCTTAATTCCAGTATAATGTTAAATTTGCTCTTGGGTTTAATCTATCCCCATCATTTAAGTTCCAACCAGCACTTGCATTTGCACTACCGCTTTGATAAGAACTTAGCATTATTTGTAAATTGTTTATATTTCCAAAATTGAATTTTTTCTCTACTTTGATTTTTGCATTGGCAGTGTAATATTTACTTAAAGCATGCAATTCTACACTAGAGTTAAAATTGTTCCATGTGATATGCAAAGTATTTGCAGAAGTTTTATTAGACATATTTCCAGTCGTCCAAACTTCGCCTAACACAACCACTTCTTTATTATTAATATTTGATGGCAATACCACTGCTTGTTTATAAATCATGTCTAGCTTTAACATATAATTATAATTTGCAACCGAGCCTCCTAAAGATGGAGGTAAATTTAGTGCTATACCATTATTAGAAAGAAGGAGACAATTCATTTTAAGTCCTTACTAATCTTACATTATTCGAAGCTATGCAAAAATAAGCAAAAGTTTCAGTGCCACTAAATCCACTTTGAGCTATTCTAAAATTAAAAGGGGCATTAAAAGCTACTACATTTTGACAATTATTTATGGTTATTGTTCCGCTTTTTCCTACTCCTCCAAAATTAGCTATTCCTATGCTTGTTCCTGCATTTGCTGTTAAAATAAAATGTTGAGCTTGTCTTAAATCTAGATTTATACTGCCAGTTGTGCCAAGATTTTTAATTCCACCACCATAATCTACATACCATTTTCTAGTTAAGTGATCATCATTTGTTGGATCGGCCCGAGAAGTTAATGCCTGATTAAAAGTATTTGTGCCATTAAATATATTATCTCCATTTAAAGTCTTATTTCCATTTAAAGTCTCATCACCTTTTAATCCTACTTTTTCTTTAAGGGCATCACTAAGCATTTTTTGACTAACCAAACTTTTATCTTTTTGTATTTGTTCTAATTCATTTTGTTTATGATTTAAATCTTCTTGCATCTTTGTGATTTCTTGCTCTAATTGCGTCTTTTTCTCATTGAGGTTATCTACATTTTGTGGTGGGTCTTTTGCTAATGCTTCTTCGATTTGCTTTTTAATATTTTCTAATTCTTCCTGTTTATTGCTTAAATTTTGTTCCAGATCCTTTATTTCATTTTTGCTTGTTTCTTCTTTTTCATCTTCTTTTTTCAAATCCCCTATAAGTGAAAGTATAAAGTTTATATTTTCTTTTTCTTCATTAAACCAAATAAAAGCATCAAGCCCTAGATCAGACTTTAAAATCCAAGCTGTATCGTTAGTCACTCTTGCATAGATTAAATACTCATTTCCTTTTTTCCAAATTTCGCCAAGTTTTGCCTCACTTGGTTCTTCTTCGCTTTCATAAGTAGGTGTATATTCGCTTGGGTTTTCAGGGCTAGTCCAAGAATTGCCACTTGTGGTTTTAATATAAACAAAATATTCATCCCCTTTTTTCCAAATATCGCCAAGCGTTGCATTTTGTGGAGCTTCTTCTTGATTAAATGCAGGTTCTAAATTCTCAGGCAAGGATGGGTTTATCCAAGCTTCATTCTTTAACACTTTTTCACAAAGATAAAATTCGCCTACTTGTAAATTAACATCATCCATAGGCTTAAACCAAATATCATTAATTTTTCTTTCTTTAGGTCTTTCTTTTTGTAAGAAAGTGATTTGTGGATTTTTAATAAATTTAAAGATTTTAGCCTCATCAGTTTTAAACCAAGTTTCATTCACATTGGGCATTGTAGGTTCTTCATCACTTACATAATCAAAAGGATAAACCACTTTTTTATAAAGTTCTTTTAGCATATTAAGTTTTTCATCGCTTAAGTTTTCATAGTTTTGTAAAGCTTCTTTTACTTTTTCATCAAAAGCATTTAAATTTTCTAAAATGTGCTCATCAATCCTATCTTTTGAAGCATAAAGCCACTCTCTTATGGCTGTAACATCCTTAGTAGCTTGACTTAGCGTAGCATAAAGCTCTGTGCTTCTTATTTTTGAGTTATCAAGCATTGTTTTCTCCTTTTAAAGTTAAATTAATTTCGTTTTGTGAAGAGAGTATGTTTGTAATATTTTCTAAAGCTTTTTGAGCAAGGTTTATATCTCTTCTTTGTTCTTCTAAACTCAAATTCACATCATCTAAATTTAGGGCTTCTTCTTTTCTTAGTTTAATAAAACCTCTTTCCATAATAAAGCGTTCTAAGCTTAAGCTATGAGCCAGAGATTGAGAAATGGCGATATAATCAGCTCCAACGCCATTGTCATTTAATCTTTCTATCATCTCATAGCCTTTGTTTTCAACTATGGTTAGGCATTCATCGGTAAATTCTTTTAATCTTTCTTTAGCTTTTTGCTCTAAAACATTTTGAAAATCTTTGCAAAAATTTTCTATTTTTAAGATATTTATATTTGTTTTACTGTCAATTTGCTCTAAAGCCAAATTAGTATAAGAGATCATATTAGAGTTTAGCTCTATCAAGGAAGCACTTAATATATTTATATCTTTAATAAAATCATTAATCTCTTTTGAAAAAGGAACAAGCGCATTAACAAAGTTATTAGCATCCTTGTCAAAATCAACAGGATTAGCCATATCAGGTGCTTTAGGTAAAGTATTAATGAAAGATATTTTATTCATTGAAATTTCCTTGCTTTTATTTTTAAAAATTTCTTGTTTTGGCTTTCATCTTCCAAGCTTACAATCTCATATTTTTCATCTCTAAAAACTAGAAAATAAGAAAAATCAAGCTCTAAAAATCTAAGCTCAAATTCATGCGTAGCGACTAAAGATAAGCCACTATTTAACTCTTTAACATCCGCACTTAGATTTTTACAACTTGCATAAACTTCTTTAAAAAGTAAATCTTGCGTAAAATCGCTTTCTAAAAACTCATTTTTGCTTTGTTCTTTTTTGTAAATTTTAACTCTATGCTTAAATCCATTTGCTTTCATTGCCATTGCCTTTTAAAAATAAGCTATTTTGTAGCGAGTGATTAAAGCACTTGAAATTTTAGGCATACTCACACCATCAAAAGCCATTAAAACATAATTTTTAAGCCACAATTTTATGTCTTGTGGCAATTCTTCAAAACCTAAATTTACAATCATATTCCCACAACCTATTGCATAAAGCACACCACCATTTGTTTTAAACTCGGCTTTAAAATTTGCATTTTTTAAAGCATTAAAAGGAGCTAAAATCACCCTTTCATTAAAAAATTCAACTTCATAATCATTTAAAGCTAAAATGCGATTGGTTCTTGTTTCAAATTCATTCATTCCAGCTTTTAAAAATTGTTTTAAATTTGCATCAAAAACATCGCTATCAATTCTTAAAAAGTCTCTTAATTCTTGAATATCTATGAGTTCTTTTTTGCTATCTTTTAATGCCTTTAATCTCATTTTTTACCTTTTTTATCTTCTTTTTCGTTTTGTTTTTGTGGCTTTTCTTGCATTTCTTGATCTTCTTGTGGCTTTTCTTGCATTTCTTGATCTTCTTGTGGCTTTTTATCTGTATTTGATTTTTCATCAGTATTTTGTTTTTGTTCTTCTTGTTCCACGATTTCCACAATGCCTTTTTCTAAGAGCCTTAAGGCTTCACTATCTTTAAGTAAAACCTCATCACCTTTTTTATAAAAAATATTACCGCTTAAACAACACTTGAAAACTACTTTTTTCATCTTCCATCCTTTAAGCAGGGCATACAATTTTACAAACTGCCGAATTATCCATAAGCTTTGCATCAAGTCTTAAACGCACTTTAATACCTATTAAATCATTTTGAGAGTAAAGCTCATTAAGTCTTGTAAAACTCATACTTGATCTATCCCAAATTTCATAAAAACTAAAATCTCCAAAAAATGCAGGGACTTTGCTTGCACCAAAACCATCAACACCAGAACAATAAACTACCTTTTTACCTAAAATTGTGTCATAGCCATTAGCACTTAAAGCAGGTAGCCACAATGGGCGATTATCATTATCTGTAAGTTTATAAATAGCTTTCATAAACTCATCTCCTACAAGCCAAGTGGCATTTTTACGATAAGCACTGTCTAAACTGAAAAAAGCATCTATGATATCATTGCTTGTAATACCTTGATTTGAAGCAAGTGTAAACGCTTTTTTAGCATTTTTAAGTCCTGTTGGTTTTTTATTTCCATCTCCATTAATAAAACTTAATTCTTCTGTTTTTGAAATCTTTTCAGCGGCTTTTCGCACTATAAAACTTTCAAGATTTGCAATGTTGTCACTCAAGAGTTCTTCGCTGATTTTAATAATACCGCCAAGCTTATGTGCACCTATACTTAAAGAACTAAATTTAGCACTAACTTCAGTAAAGCTTTCCTGTTCGCCAAGCCAAGAAAATTCCCCCATCTCATCAAAAACAGGTATAATTTGATTGCTAGAGCTTTTTTGCACTGTAGCAATCTTTCTAATAACACTAAGATCATTTAATTTTTCTCTTATTTTACTTTGCAAAGTTGTAGGGACTAAAATCCCACCTTGCTCTGCTGTGCTTTCATTTAAAACATTTCTTTTTAAAATATTGTCAATACTTCCATTTCTTAAATAATTCACAAAAGAACGCATATGATTTTCTTCATTTAAATCTTCATCCTCTCCTTTAGGATTTTGTCCTAAAACAGGGCTTACAACCTCATTTAAATATTTTTCTCTTTCTAGCTCTGCTTCAGCTCTTGAGAGTTCTTTTCTTTTACTTTCAAAATCTTGCATTAAAGCTTCGTATTTTGTGTTTTCTTCAGCACTAAAGCTTCTTTGCTCGTTTTTAGCCTTATTTGATAAAGCCACCATTTGTTCGTGTAAATTTCCTATTTCTTGTCTTAATTTTTGCATTGTTTTTTCTCCTTGTTTAAATTGATATTTCTAAAAGTTTAAGTTCTCGCTCTCTAGCTTCACTTAAGGCTTTGATTTTCTTTTTTTCTTCATCTTCTTCAAAGCGTTTTTTAGCGTTTTTATCCGCACCTTTCCAAACAGCGCTGAGTTCAAAAATTTCAAACTCTGTAACTAGAACCCTTTTAGGCGAACTTTTTTTATCTACAACTTGCTTTAAAACTCTATAACCAATTGACACATCGCTTAAAATTCCATCTTGATATTTTTTAAAGATATCTAAGCTTTTTTCGTCTTTGGCAAAGATACAATCACAAACTAACTCATTATTTTCAATTCTTATATTTTCAATTCTTGCGATAGCATTATCTACGCTTGGTTTATGATCTTTAAAAAGAGTTTTAAGATTTTCAAATCTCGCACCTTTTACATCAAGCTCTTCTATATAGTCCCCAAGCTCCCAATCAAAACGCAAACAAGCATTAGAATTTGAAACCATGACAAAGCTTAAAGACATATTTTCTTCGCTAACGCTTCTAAGTCTTGCGGTATCTGCTCTTATGTTTTTAAAACTCATTTTAAAATCCTTTTTTGAAGTTTTATAAGGATTTTAGAAAATTTTTAAGGCGTTAAAGTGCGTGTTAGAAGATATTTTTTATTTTTTAAATCAAACCTTGAATATTTAGTTTATATTGCATATAATCTTGATCCTCTAAAGGTGCAGAATAATCTTTTAAAATTCCAAAAGTAGTTAATTTTTTAAAGCCCAATTCGCTTTCATCTCCTATAAATAAGGCTTTAGTATTATAAAGTCCTGCTATTAAATCATCATAATAATCAAAGTCTTTTTTTTCTACAGCAACTATAAATTCTAAGTATTTTGCTTTCTTACCAGTTACTACATTTGTTACTCCCCATTCATTTGTTGAAGTTTTTGAGTAATTTATATAAGTGCTATTTGCAGGATAGATTGTAACACCTGCAAATTCTTTTTTTCCTATTAAAATATGTCCTACATTACACCCTATTTTAGCAGGCTCAAAACTTATTAAAATTTCTGAGTTAATAGGATAAGGTAAAAACACAAAATCTTCTTTATTGACTTTAAATTTGCTAAAAAAATATTCCCACCAAGTGCGAGATTTTTTATAATACATTGATTTTTCATAAATGATTTTGCCATCTAATGTTTCTATCTTTATTTTTGAAACATCTAAATTTAAAAATGCTAAAGTATCAAATACCCCATCTACTTTCAATTTTACACTCCAAGCTTTATCACATTTTGTTTGAGTATTTAATTCATCATCAAAAAAAGCATTTTCATTGATGGGTGCAAATTTAACCCATTTATCAAAATACACATCAGGTTCTTCATGCGTATCTTCATCACTTGCGCTTACCCAAACAAAACCTTTAAATTGCACTTTTTCATTATTTTTATAACTTACTTCCTTATCCCATAAAGGCGTTTCATCTTTTTTAGCTAAATTTTGTAAAACTTCAAATTCTAAAGGTTTAATTATAGTCATCTTCTTTCCTTATTAAATATTTTCTGCAATTTCTCTAGTTTGTTTAGTTAAAATGCTTAAATCCATATTTGCTCTTTTTACACTTTTATCTACATTGTCAATTTTTGAAGCGATTAAGTCTAGTTTTTCTTCAAAAGAATTAAAACCTTTATTAATAGCTTTTTCAAAAGCGATGCCTATTTTTTCAAAAACTCCACTTGCATCGATTTTTAAACCTTTGCCATTTTTTAAAGGAATTACAGCCTCAGGATAACCATTCTCTCCAATTAAAGCATTTGTAGGGCGTGTAACTATCCCGCCATCTGCAAAAGCTTTCATTTTTTTGTAAGGATTTTTAATCTCATTATTTAAATCTTTATCTATATTTGCCTGATTATTTTGATATTGCAAAAGTGCATATTCTAAATTTTTAAGCGTTGTTTCTGTAAGAGAGGCGCCATCTTTTATAGATTTAATCGTTTCTTGTAAATATTTAGCCATAGGGCTTTCTTCGCCTAAATACTCGATCATTTTTGCAATTTCTGCTTCACTTTGCGCAATGAGAGTTTTTTTATACTCTTTTAACTCTTCTAAAGTCATATTAGAAGTGTCTTTTAAAGTTTGATCTAACTTTTCTTGTAATTTTTTATTTTCTTCTGTAATGGCTTCTATTTTATCTTGTATTGAATTTAAATCTGCCTCACCACCTAAATCTTTCATCTCATTTGCCATTTTAAGCATTTGTAGTTGATACTCTGCAAAGCTTGAAGCTTGATTTTTGATCTCGTTTGCTTTTTGCGTTGCAGCGTTTTGTAAGGCACTAAAGCTTGAACTTGTAAGATTGCCATTTTTAAAATCATTTTTAGCTTGTTTTAAAATTTTATCGTAGTTTAGCGCCACGCTCTCGCTTGTAGCTATGCTTTGATTGATTAAATTAGTGCTAAAAGAACCCAAAGAACTTAAAATACCAAGTTCGCTATTTAATTTACTTAAAAGTTTATTATTTTCATTTAACCTTACTTGTTCTGCTTCTTTGTTTTCATCTTTATTCTCATACGCATTAATAAGCTTTTCTACCTCAGCGAGTTTGTTTAAATGTTCGCTTGAAAAGATTAAACCACCTTGTTTGTCGCTTATTTGTTTAAATTGTGTAATGATATCTACAAGCTGTTTTCTAAGTTCAGTATTACCCGTGCTTAAAAATTCATTTAAACCCTCATAACCTAAACTTAAAAGCTTATCATTAGCACTAAAAATATCCTTTAGCATTTCTTTTTCGCTATCATTTAAATCATCTTTTAAACCGCTCATTAAGGTTGCGTAAGAATTCATTAGATGATTAACTTCAAAAATACTACTTGAAATACCATTAGCACTTAAAAAGCTTTGATTGATTTGCATAAGTTCTTGTGTTTTTTGTATGATAGAATTTAAAAGATTTTTAACTTGTTCTTGTGCTTGCGTATAAGCTTGTGTTAATTGTTGCCAAATTTCTAAATTCTCAGGGCTAAAATCTTGTCTTAAGCTCTCATTGAAAGCTTTATTAAGTGCTTCGGCGCTAAGTTGTCCTAAGTCTTTAAAGCTTTCTTCACTTAATCCAAAAAGACTAAATCCACCTGTGGCATTTCTCATCGCAGTTTTTAAAGCATACATAGTATCATCATAAGCTAGTTTTGCTTGTTTTGTTGGATCATTTTTATAAATTTGATTTAAAATGCTAGTTTGCATTTGCATAAAAGTACCAAATTGATTAGAAAGTTGCTGGGCATAGCTTATATTATTTGCTTTTGCCTTTTCTTGTATTGCTACAATTTGTGCATCGATTTCGCTTTTATCATCGATATTTAAAAAGCTTTTTAAAAGTGCAGTAGGCAAAGCCGTATCAAATAAAGAATTATTAGCGTATTTTCCAGCTACTAATTCAAACTTATCTAAATTGGCATTTAATTTTACAAGTGTTGCGTATTGGTTTTCTAAAACACGATTGATTTCTTTGATTTTTTTATCACTTAAATTATTATACTCTGTCCAGCTTTTTTTACTAAACCATCCTTTCTTTTGATAGTCTACATAACCTTGCAAATTAGAATTTGTAAAAAAATCACTAAAATTTATATTTTCCCAAAGTTGTAAGCCGCTTCCTGTTACTTTGGTTTTTCCAAAAATACCGCCAATGACTGATCCTAAAAGCCCACCTACTATAGTTCCAATGCCAGGCATTATAATACTACCTAATGCACCACCTATCGCACCACCTGTTCCTGCGTGAGTATCAGCCTTAAAAAGCCAATCTCCTAAGCTTCCTATGCCATAACCTAGAAGTCCGCCCATTGCTGCATTAGCTAAAGTGCCACCTATATAGCCCAAGCCCCCACCAAAACCAAGAGATAAAGCATTACTTGCACCACTTAATCCCATACCCGCCAAAGAAACACCGTTTGTAAAGCTTGCACCAAGTCCTAAAAAATTTGCCAAATAAGCTGAGCCATTAGCTAAAAGATTACTGCCAAAAGTGCCTATTGAATTGATATAACCTTGTAAATTATCAAATAAAGAATTAAAGCCATTGCCTATACTATCTATAATATTTGTGCTTGAATTTTCAATAGTAGTGCTAATATCAGAACTTGAACTTAAAAAATCACTAAAACCATCCGCATTTAAAGCATCACTAAAACTTATTTCACTTCCTGCATTTTGACTACTGCCAAACCAATTCATAACTTTATCATAAGTGGCGCCCGCTTTATCTATCCATTCGCCACTCATAATGCCATCTAATTTACTTGCACCCTCTATAATATTACTCACATTATTAAAAGCATTATTTCCTTTTTCTATGGTGCCTGTTTTATCCATGACTACCTCAACACCATTAACCACACCTTGATATTTGCCATCACTATTTAAATTTAAACCTTGATTTTTAGCAAATTCAACAACTGAGCTAAAAGCATTTGTTTGCGAGTGTGAATTCACATTACCAAAAGCAAAATTAGGCATTAAACCGCTCAATACTCCAGCTCCTGCCTTAGATAAAAAGCCACTAAGTGATGAAATATAAGGACTTAAAAAATCTTGTAAAATGGTTTTTCCTAAATCTTTAAACAAATCTTTTAAGGTTTTTATTTTCCCATTTATAACATCAAAAAAGCTACTTTCTATCGTTTTTTGCATATTTGCTATCATTTGATTATAGTTTTTTTCTACTTCGCTCATGGCTTTTTTACTGTCTTTGCCCATTTGAAAATAAGCGTCTTTATTGGCTTTTATCATCTTTTTAAAATCTTCTTCTTTGATGAGATTTTCACTTAATAATTTGCTGTATTTGTCTCTTAGCTCAATTTCTTTTAATGCCCAAGCTTCCTGCTTATTTTCTATACTTTCATAAAATTCAATCATTAAATTTTTAGTATCTTCAAAGTCTTTATTTGCACTTTCTAGATCAAGATTAATTTTAAGGCTTTCTTCTGCTTGTTTTAATTTGTTTTTATCAATGCCTAACTTTTTCCATGCTTTTAATTTTTCATTAATTTGGCTTAATTTTTTATCGTATTCACTCATGCCTATTTGTGAAATTTCTTTTAAGGCTTCATTTTGTTCTTTAAGCCTTTCTATGTATTGTTTTTTTGCCTCTTGTGCTTTTTTCTCTATCTTTATTCTTTTATTTGCTTCTTCGTAAGCATTTGCGTTTGCCAAAGCATCTGATATGATATTTATTTGCGAAACTAAAGCGTTATTATTTTCCCAACCATCCATACCAACAAGCTCTAATAATTTTTGATTAAGTTGTTCTATAGCTTTGCTTGTTTTTTCTATTTTTTCGTTTTCAAGCTCAGGAATTTTGAGTTTTGAAACCAAAGATAAAGCATCACTTGTTTCTTTGTTGAATTTTTCTATGCTTTGTAGTTTTACTTCGCTTTTTTCTGTATTTTTAATTTTTTCATTAATTAAAGCTAATTTCTCAAGTGCATTTGCTTCTGATGCGATATCTTTTAAACTCTTTTCTCTTTGTAAACCTATTTCTTTATACGTTTCTTCCATTTTTAACCTAAGATTTTTATAGCCTTCACCTATAAAATCGAAGGTATATTCACTTAAGACATTTCCCACTAAATTAACATTTTGTCCTACTTTTTGAATAGTTTCAATTTCTTTTTCTAAATCTTTTTTATATTTTTTTAGCTCATCAATATCCATAATTTCCACTTTTCTTTTAAAAGCGGAATTAAGTTTGTCGGTCTTTTCATATATTTTTTCTAATGAACTTTCTACACTTAAAAGTCTTTCTATTAAAATTAAAGGTATAGCTCGTTTTGCTAAGTTGGCTAAAGATTTAAAACCTTGCCCCAAAAGTAAAGTTTTTTTATTGATTGTACTTATACTTTGAGTATTAGAAAGCATTTGTACTCTTTGCCTATAAAGTACATTTGTGCTTTCTATGATTGAGTTTTTAAAATTTAAAAAACCCTTTGTTAAAATACCTGAAACTTTTGAATAAACCTTTAATCCTGCGTAAGCCAAACCTATATTTATAATTAAAGGAGTTATGCTTTGTATTGTTTTGATGAAATTTTGAATTTCTTTTTCATTTTGTGCTACAAAAGTATTAAATTCGGATAAATTTTTATTAATTGCTTCAAACAAAGGTTCGCTTAACTCTCTTTTAAATTTATCTACATTAGACTTTAAAAGTTTGATGTTATCTTCATAAGAGCCTAAAGCAAGTTCTGCAACTTTTACATTTTCGCTTGTTTTTTTCATAATAAGCTCATATAGACTACCATTTGCATTTGCTTCCTTAATCGCTTCATTTGTAAGTCCTATTTGTTTTAAAAATCTTCCCAAATCTGAACTAGAAAGCACAGCACCACTTCCTAAACCATCTATTGTCATTTTAAGTTGCTCTACGCCCAAACCTGATATTTTTAAAGTTTGCATTAAATTTTCAAAGCTTTTTATACTTTCATCAAAATTCATATTTTTAGAAACGCCCGAATAAAAACTTTGAAAAATATCAGCAAGATCGGAAACTGCATAGCCTGATTTTTGTGATAAAATACTAAATTGTTTTAAAGTTTTTTCGCTTTGTTTTAAAGATAATTGATATTTTTCTTGTATTTTTAAACTTTTACCCATAGAGTTTATATTTGATGAATTTACCGCGATTAAAGAAGCAATATTTTTCTTTGTTTTTTCATATTGTGCGTTTAATTCTATGAAAGAATTTGAAAAATTATAAACATCAAGTGCTAAAGTTTTATAACCCTGATAAGCTTGTGTTAAATGGGCGTTCATGTCAATTACGCTTTTTGAAAGTCCTAAAAAGCTCTTTTCTATATCTTTTATGTATTTATTTGTCGCTTGTGTAGCATTTCCTAATTGATTAAAACTTTTATTTAAACCTCCAATACTCGCCACACCGCTATTTGTATCTACACTAACGCCGATTTTAACATTTTTAGCCATTTATGTTCCTTTTAGTTTTTTTTGAGTAGAATTTAAGATAAAAAATGGAGTTTTTAAATTATGTTTTTTCCATATATAGAGCTTAATTTTTTTGCTTTTGTTTTTATTTGTTTTGTCTTTTTTCTGATGTGGAGCAAAAGCCAAAAAATATTTAAAAATGAAAAATTTCTTAATGATTATAAAAGTTGCGAAAAAGAGCTTATCGCCTTTAAAGAAGCTCATGAAAATTTCATAAAAACAAAGCAAGGTAAAAGTGTGCTTATGAGTGCTTTTGCTTTGGAATTTGCTATCAAAAATAATGCTTTTGGCGATGATTATACGAAAGAATTTAAGCAAATTTTGCAAAATTATCCAAACGAAAAAGAATTCAATATAGAAATAAATCATCATCTATCCTAAAAGACTTAAAAAGTCATCTTGTAATTTTTTAATATCGATTTTTTGATTTTCGTTAGTATTTTGCTTAGTATGTTTTAAATGAGAGCATAATAAAAAGTCTTCATTAGTCGATTTTACACCCATAAAAGAAGCTAACATATTAAGTAAAATACTCATTTGCATTTCGTTTCTATCACTTGCTAAAGGCTCGGTGCTTAAGAAATACATCCACTCGTTAAACTCACTTTGTGTTATACTTTGTTCTAACTCGCCTATGGTTTTTCCTAATGCAAGGGCAAGGCGATAAATTAATCGCCCTTGCTCTCTTGCTTTGGGACTTCATTTGTAAATTTTAAAATTTCGTCTGCGACTTTTGCGATAATGTTTAAACCCTCTTGATTGAGATTATCAAAGGTTTTTTCATCGATTTTTGGAGCTACTAAACACTTTAAGATGATTTCTTTTCTAAAATTTGAATTCTTCTTAATAAAATCGATGCTGATTTTATCATCTTTATTTTCTTGTATTTCTATGCCATTTTTTTCCATAATCTCTAATTGTTCGAGCATAGAAAGTTGGCGAATTGTGAATTTTTCATCAATACCTTCGATTAAAATTTCTTTTTCTCTTAAAGAATGTTGTTTTAAAAAGTCATTGAATTTCATTTTTTACCTCCTTTTCTTAAAGCATCACTAAATTTTCCATTTAAAAAAGTTTGCATTGTGGCTTCACTCGCTATGCCTGAGCTTTGATCTATGGTGTATTTTTTGCGAATATCTTCATTTGCAGGATAAAGAAGTGTTAAGGCGTTTGGATAAAAATATAATGTTTTTCCTTTTAATTCCTCATAAGTCTGCCCTTGTTCTGGTTCGGTTTTGCTTTCATGGATAATATTTTCATCATTTTCTTTTTCCCAAACTTTATCAGCTTCTTTTGTGGTTATAAATTCATTGTTTTCATTAAAAGTTTGTGTGCTAGGATTTGGTACAACACCTCGCACCTCATCAAAAACATAAACCATTCTTTCATCGTTTAATTCTGGTTTTTCAAGTGTGCTTTCTTTTGGGTAAAAATAAATAATTTTACCTTTTTTATCACTCATCACATCGCCCACATTTAAAGCTTTTGTAGTGTGTTCTATATTTTGACTTTCTTCAAATCTAAAAGGTGTGATGTCTTTAGCTTCGCCGATTTTTTCTGCTGTGATATTTGCACTGAATTTATTATTTGCTTCGCTTTGAAGTTCAAAGCCTGTTAATTTCATTTTGATTTTAAGCGTGGTTTTTCTCTCATCATTAATCTCTACGATGATAAAAACTTCTTCATTTTCTTCAAAAGCTTTTTCTAGATAATTTACCCCCTCATAGCTTTCTAAATTACCATCTTTAACAAACTTATAAAGTAAATTCATATTTACAGTAGCTGAAGTTTTTTTGCCTACTGCGTTGATTTCTTCATAATCTCTATCGTTGATTGGGCTTAGTTTTTGACTTTCTCTAGTTCCACCTTTAAGACCTGAAATACTTGTTAAAAATCCTGCTTGAATAGCTTCTTTTCCTAAACTTTCCATAGCACGAGATAAAACTAAAACTCTAAGCCCTTGCACATCAGGGGCATCTGTGATTATTTTGTCTTTTGACATTTTTTCTCCTTATATAAGTAATGTAAGGAGATTTTATAAAAAGTTTAAGGCGTTAAAATGCGTATTAAGAGATATTTTTCATAAAACTATATTTTTGTATTTTATTTTCTAATTTTTTGTTATAATTTTCAAAAAAAGGAATTTTAATGCTTAGTCTAAATATAGAATTATCAAGCGAAAAAGAACAAGCTTTTTTAAATATAGCCAAAGAAAGAAATACAAGCAAAGAAGAAATTATTCAAGCTTTAATTATGGAATTTTTAGAAGACTTAGAAGATGCAAAAATAGGAGAAGTTGCTTATAAAGAATATTTAGCAAGCGGTAAAAAAAGCATTAGTGCTGATGAGCTTTTTAAAGAGCTTGGTTTATGATACAAATTGATTTTAGCCAAAAAGCAGTAAAGCAAATTAAAAAACTAGATAAAGAAGTTCAAAAACAAATCAAAAAATGGAAAGAAGAAATACAAAGCCTAGAAAGTCCAAATCAAAAAGGCAAAGCATTAAAAGGAAATTTAAAAGGCTTGTGGCGTTATAGGATAAATGATTATCGCTTAATCTGTTTAAATAATGATGAAAAATTAACTATTCTTTGTCTTGAAGTAGGACATAGAAAAGAAATTTATAAACGATAAGTGATAAAAATCTCACTCGTAAAAAATCCACTCTCTTCATCTTTATCTTCTCCATGTATTAAAATTTCAATAGGTTTTTTATAAAATTTTAAAATAAAATTTTCAATTTTGCTTTTTAACTCTCTTAAATCTTTGTATTTTGGAGTATAAAGGCTCAAATTAATTTCTAATTCTTTGCTTAAGATTTTATCATCTATACTTAAATTTAATTCTTCGCTTGTGATTTCATAAATTAAAAATGCTTTTTCTAGCTTTGTTTTTTGCCTTGAAAGTGGGTAAATTTCTATATTTAATTCCTTGCTTAGTCCCATTAAAAAATCGCTTAAAAATTCCTTCATTTAAAATCCTAATTTATCTAACTCAGCATTTAGTTTTGTTGTAACCAAGCTTTGCATTTTTGGGTCTATTTTCTCTTTTGCTTTTTGCATGGTATAAGTGCCTTTTACAAAAGTGTTTTTTCCGCTTATATTTGGTTTTCCTTTTGCACTTTTTTTCACTCCGCCTTTATGAAAAAATCCATACTCTATAAAATGAGCATAATACGCACTCGCAAAATAATCCATTCTTTGTTTTCTCTCATTTTTCTTTGCTTGTGTCCATTTTTTAGCATTTTTTAACTTCTCAAATCTTTTTATACCTACTTTTTTCATCCTAAAAACAACTGAAGCGGCACGATAAACACCTTTTTCTAAAGTATAACTAGAAACTGCCTTAACACTTTGCTTTAAAAGTCCGCTTTGTTTAGGAATATTCTTTTTATAATCATTTGTGATTTCTTTTGCTACTTCTAAAGCTCCTTTTTTAGCCGCATTTGGCAAAGCTTTTTTACTTATGCTTTGCAAATCTTTCATTAATTCGTTCAAGCCTTTTACTTCTATCATTGATTGCCTTTTTGTGTGTCTTTTTCATCTATTTTGGCAAGATTAAGCGGTATTAAATGATCGTTTCCATTATCAATTGGGTTCATTTCTTCCAAGGCTCTTACTTCGTTTATACTCATCACGCCATTACTTAAAGCTTTTACATAGCTTTCCCACCTTGAAGAACTATCAGCTCTTAAAATAGCGTTGATATTGAATTTAAAATAAAATTCTTTTCTTTCATTTTGGTTTAATAAAAAGCGATTTAGGGCTTGTTCGATTTTAGTTGTTAGAGGTGTTATGGTTTGCACCATATAATTTGTCTCTTGTTGTTCGATATTTGAAAAAGTCGCACGACTTAAATCTCCAAGTTTGTGCGGTGGGATATTAAAAAGTCTTGCGATTTCTATCACTTGAAATTGTTTGCTTTCTAAAAACTGGCTATTTTTATTCGCACTTGTAGTTTGTGCATAACTTGCTCCACCCTCTAAAATAGAAATATTATAAGCTTTTTTTTGGCTATAATTTTCTTTAAAGGATTGTTTTAATCTCGAATATGCCTCTTCGCTTAATTCATTTGGTACAGATATAACGCCACTTGTAAAACTTCCATTTTTAAAAAAGCTAAGTCCGTGCTGTTCTATAGCTGTTGCAAGTTCTGTGGTATTTTTGCTTTTTCTAAGCGGTGCGATACCTTTTACTCCATCTTTAGTATGATAAGGCACATTTAAAACCTCATCATAATTTAAAACAATACTGCCATTTTTTGAGTAAGCTTGATAAAAATACTTTCCATTCATTTTAAAGATATTAATGTCTTTATTTTCTATGAGTTCTATAGAATTAATCACCCCGTTTCTTTTTTTAACAGGATATAAAAAACCATTGCCATAAATTAGCATTTGTACCATAAAAGCCTCAAAGAGTGTAAAAGGTGTCATTGTTTCATTTGGTGCGATTTTGATGAGTTCATATAAGGGGTGATTAGAGGCTAGTTTTGATCCATCAGTTGTTCTTTGATATAAATTTAATGGCAAAGATGCTATGGTCTCGCTAATATTTGAGATTGCGGCAATTACTGCTGAAAGCTCCTCAGCTTTTATTTTATCTTCTAATAAAATTTCTAAGCTATTAACAAATTCATTATTTCGTGCTTTTTTTGTAAATAATGATCTTATTTTATTGAACATGCAAAACCTTTATTTTTTACTTATTTTAAAAAAAGTTTGAGGCGTTAAAGTGCGTTTTATAAAAAAAATGATATAATTTCTCAGTGATCATAAGAATTGTAAAACTTTAAAAGTAGGTTTTAGACTTCTTCTGATAAGGAGAGTTGGCTCATTTACGAGTTACCCCGCCCTGTGCGGGGATATTATTTTCTTTGTTATTTTTTCTCTAATTGTTTCTAAATCTTCTTTTTTGATTTTTCCATTATAATAACTTATTATTCTTTTAGTATCAAAGGTTCTTACTTGTGATAATAGAGCTACTTGCTTTCTGTTTTTACTATCTGTGAAGTGATGATAAAGAAAACCTGTTTTATTTTCTATTTTGCTTGTTAATGGAACGCCAACAAAAAGATTAACATAATCCTCAATGTATATTTTGTTTAAAACTAAAACCGGTCTTTTGAAGTCATTATGTTTTCCATAAACTTCACTGCCTATATTTTGTCCTATGCTAACCCAATAAATCTTACCTATGCTTATTATTTTATTTTCTTTTATTTGTAGTTTTTTCTTTTCATTATTCCATTTATCAAATTTATCATTACAATTTATCAAAAAAACTCCTTGAAAAATATAATTTTACTCATTTTTACTTCTAAATTTATTAAGCTATAAAAACCTTATACCTCTTTTTTCATAAACATTGATTTTTGGTTTTTCTATGCTGTTTTTAGTGGCGATTGCAGTGACTAAAGCCGAAATTGCATCTATCCTTTCACTTGATTTTTTCTTATCAGGCTTTATGTTTTCTCTTGCATCTTGATCAATAACTAAATTTGAATTACACCATCTAAAAATAGGATTGTTATTGTGATTTAAAGTTTGTTTTAAAACTCTGATTTGGTATTCTTTTAAAGGTTCGCTAATACTTGCAAAACCTTGTCTAATCTGAACGCACTCTATATTTTCATCGCTTAACTTTTTGGCTACTTCTAAACTATTCCATGGATCATAACCTATCATTTTGATATTTAATTTTTTATTTAGAGCTAAGATATCGTTAATTAAATAGTCATAATCAACACTATTACCTGGCGTTAGAGTTAAAAAGCCAAGTTTTGCCCATTCTAAATAAGGCACTTTATCTCTTTTACTTCTCTCTCTTGCACTAAGTTCTGGTGCATAAAATTTAAAATCCACATGTAAGATTTTATCCACTTCGCAAATTAAAGCTAAAGCAGTTAAATCAGTAGTAGCAGATAGATCAAGTCCAACATAAACATCGCCTTTTAAATCAAGTTCTTTAAAACTGCATTTTAAAAAATCATCATCTTTTATAAAAGAAGTAGCATTTGAAGTCCATATATTTAAATGTTTTGTTTTAAAACTCACCTCATCATTTGCGTTTGCTAAAGCTTTTTGATAATATTCTCTTAATTTTTCAAGCTTTACGCCATAACCCAAAGCAGGATTAACTTTGATCCAAGTTTTTTCATCGTTCCAATCATCATCAGCATCAGGCTCATAAATCTTTGCATAAGTTGATGGGTCGTTTATAATGCCATTTTTAACTTGTTTGCAATAATCATATTGCTTTTTCATCTCTCCAAAATGATTATATCCTGCTGTTGAAATGACTATACATAAAGAATTTACACGACTTGCCGTTCCTTCTTCTAAAACCTTATATAATTCCCCATTTTTAGCAGCGTGAAGCTCATCGTAAATAAAAACATAAGGTCTTAAGCCGTCTTTTGTCTCGCTTGTAGCTGTTAGAACCTTTATAAAATCTTCAAATTTAGCGTTTTTTTTGCGTATTTCTCTATAGGTTTTATATTGATAGCACATTTTATTTAATTCTTCTTCTTGGCTTACCATAGATGAAGCAGCATTAAAAACTAATTTTGCTTGTTCGGTTTCATTTGCGGCACAATATATTTTTTTACCCTTTTCTTTATCAATAAATAAAAAATAAAGCAAAATAGCTCCGATTAACTCGGTTTTACCGTTTTTTCTTGGGATAAAAAGCAAAGCGTAAGAGTATCTTCTGGCGTTTTTTTCCTTAGAATAAGTGGCGATGATATCGATGATAAACTCGATTTGAAAATTTAAAAGCTGAAAGGGCTTACCGGCTAATTCGCCATCGGTGTGCTTTAAAAGAGAGATAAACAAAACCGCTTTTTTGGCTATTTTCTCATCAATATAAAAGGGCGAGTTTTCAAATTCTTTGTTTTTTTGTTTAATATAAGCTAAAGCGTAATTTAATATATCTTCTCTTGCTCTTAATTTATCCATAATTTAACTTTCATCTTCTAAAAGCACATCAAAAGCTGATTTTTCTTTTTTATCTTTTAAATTTAGCCTTGCACGATTTGGAGAGCCTATGCCTAAAACTTTTGCTAAGCCTATAACATTTTTAGTCAAAGAATTAAAAGCTATAAGTTCAGGCGTTACAATAGGCGTTCCTTTATCTGTGCTTGTTGTAAAACCTTTTTTCTCCATTTCCTTGCTTGTGCATTCTAAAAAAATGAGATTTTTAACATAAGTTTTAATAATATCATTTTCTAAAGGATCATAAATGCCTAAATTTTCTAAATCTTTGATAGTTTTTTGTGTGAGTTCTTGCTCTATGGTTTCTAAATTTAAAGGCTTAAAATCATCTTGCGTTTGTATTTGTTCTGTTTTATTTGCCTTTGGCTTTTCTTTTATCGAATTTTCATCAATATACAAAATAACTTCGTTTTGTTTAGAATTGTAATGATTTTCATCTTGTCTTTTTTTAGCAAGTCTTAAAATTTCATCTTTTGGATAGGGTTTAGCTTTTCCTTTTAATACTTTTATACCATTTTTCTTTAAATATCTACTCAAATAGATTTTAGAATTAATGTTTAAAATTTGCAAAACCTCATCAATGTTTAAAAATTCTTTTTGCATTAAACACCTTTTTTTATTTGTATTTTAATGATATTTTAAGGCGTTAAAATGCGTGTTAGTTAATTTAAAGCAAAATTTGGCTTTTTTAGAACGCTTTTGATAAAAATAAAAATTTCAAATAAAGATTTTACCTTGCTTTGCTTGTGTTTTGGTTGGTTAGTTAGTAGGTTAAGTATAACATTATGTAAAAAACTGGCTCGCATTTTTTCGTGTCTACCGCTTCGGTGTATAGGATTGGCTTTCATAGAGATTACATACCCTACCCCTTAAGCTCGTTTTTAGTCTTTTCATTATGGCAAGCCAAGCATAAACTTTGCAAATTTTCTTCACTTAATTTCTTGCCACCTTGCTTAATAGGTATAATGTGATCTACAATTTTTGCAAACTTTCCACACCTTATACAAAATGGATTTTTATTTATAAAAGCATTTCTTAATTTTCTCCAAGCTACACTATTATAAAAATCTGAACTTTGCTTATCCCTTTTAAAACAATCATATCTTTTGTTTGCTATTTTCTTAAAAGTTTTATCACATTCTTCACAAGTTCTTAAATGAGTTTGTATTTTCTTACCACACTTGCAAAGTTTATAAATTGTCATTTTTGTAAAATCCTATTTCAGTTTTTTTAGAAAGTTCAACTTTAAATTCATATTTAAAATCATCATAAGGCTTAATCACATAACAATCATATCCTATCTCTAGCAATTTTATAAACCAATCAGGAAGCAAAACAAAAAAATTATTTCCTACTTGTTTGATTTTAAAACCACTTTTAAGCTCATTTACATTTCTATAAAAATTATCATACAAACCTAAATTACTTGCAAAAAGCTTAACGGGAACTGCATTAACAATAATATCTTTTTTATTAAACATAAGAAGTCTTTAAGTAATTAACAAACGAAGCTTTAAGGAATGATATTTTTATTTAAAAATTATAATATATAAAAAATAATAAAACTATTAATCAAAGATTAAATTAGCAATTATGGAATACTTATTGCTCTTTACTAAGAAAGCAAAAAAACAAAAACCATTTTTTATATTTTTATACAAACACTATTATATTAAAAAGCACTGGCAAAGATTATCGTATTGTTTTTAATCGGATTTTAATAAAAGCACATATCATTTTTAATCGGATTTTAAGAAATATGTTTATAGGCATTTTAATCGGATTTTAATATTAAAAAATCATATTAGAAAACTGGGTTATTTAATGGGTTACTATAAAATATAAAATATCTATTTTATAGGTATTTAAATACTTTTTTTAATATTCTGCTAAATCCACCATTCTATTATAAGTTATAGACTCTCTCTTTAAAATAATAATTTTTAGTCCTTTAAATATTTCGGTCTTGTGTAAAAAAATATGTGATGTGATTTTTTGAAAGATAAAGTGGTGGTTAGAGGCAGAATCGAACTGCCGACACGCAGATTTTCAGTCTGCTGCTCTACCGACTGAGCTATCCAACCACTTAGTTTGATAAAGTAAAAATGTAATTGTATCTTTTTTTCTTTAATTTAAGTTTAAATACAAAAATAAAATTTTATTTCCCTTAAAGTTTTAATAAGATAGAATACCCGCTTTAGATCATTATCAAATGGAAATTTTTTGAAACAATTTGGATTAGATAGACGAACTTTTAAAATTTTACTAGCTGGTTATATTATTATTGCATTGTTTGGGGCTTTATTGCTACATTCAAGCTGGGCACATACAACTCCTATTGATTTTTTAGATGCCTTTTTTACAAGCACATCTGCTGTTAGTATGACAGGATTAGCAGTTAAGAACACTGCGGTTGATTTTACCTTAGCAGGACAAATTATTATCTTGGCTTTGGTGCAAATTGGAGGCTTGGGATATATGGGTATAGGTTTGTTTGTTTATATACTCATACGCAAAAAAGTGGGATTTAGTGCAAGAAATTTACTAAAAGAGTCTTTATTTTATCCATCAATGGATGGTTTATTTAAATTTTTTAAAAAGGTTTTACTGTTCATTTTTACTATAGAATTGATAGGTGCTATACTTCTTACCATGCGTTTTGCCCTTGAAATGAATTTTAAGAAAGCTTTATGGTTTGGAATTTTTCATTCTATTAGCGCTTTTAATAATTCTGGGTTTACCATATTTGAACATGGACTTATAGCTTACAAACATGATATAGCAATTAATCTTATTATCACTTCTTTGATTATTATTGGAGGGCTTGGATATTTTGTTTTGGTTGAATTATACTTTTTTCAAAGAAAAAAATTGCAAAATTTAAGCCTACATACAAAAATGGTTGTTGTTGCAAGTATTTTTCTTATTTTCTCTTCAACGCTTATTATTTTTGCTTTTGAATACTCAAATCCTCAAACTATAGGACATTTTTCATTTTTTGATAAAATTTTAAGCTCATATTTTATCGCTATTAATTACCGCACAGCAGGATTTAACACCTTAGATATGGGACATTTGCATGATGCGAGCTTATTTTTTGGATCATTGTTTATGGTTATTGGTGGTGCACCAGGAGGAACAGCTGGGGGTATGAAAGTAACAACTGTAATGGTTTTATTACTCTATGCTTATTGGAGTATCCGAGATGGAAGAGTTAGAATTTTTGGACATGAAATTCCAAGAGAAACTATATCTAAAGCTTTTATTATAGCTGTAGGTTCAGCTGTTTATATAGTAATAGCTGTTATTTTGCTTTCCTTGCTAGAGTCAAATTTTGATTTTATAGCCTTGCTTTTTGAAACTTCTTCAGCTTTTGCAACCGTAGGAATTTCAGTAGGAAATGGTGGAACTTTATCTTTATGTGCTTTGTTTAGTGATCCTAGCAAGGTGATTATCATCATTATGATGCTAAGTGGCAGGATAGGTGTTTTTGCTTTTTTACTCTCGGTATTCAAACAAGACAAAGCTATTCATTTAAAATTCCCTGAAGGAAAGGTTAATTTATAAAGGTAAAATCGTGAAAAATCTTAATTATGGAATTATAGGACTTGGAAAATTTGGCTCAGTTGTAGCAGATGAACTCATTGCTGGAGGTCATACTGTTATCGTTGCGGATAAAGATGAGGAAACTTTAAAAAGTATACAAAATCCTCCAAGCTATGCTTATATTTTAGATTCTACAAATATTTCAGCTCTAAAAGAAGCAGGCTTTCATGATGTTGAAGTTGTTATTGTTAGCATAGGAGAAAATGTTGAAAAATCAATCCTTACTCTTATGGCGCTTAAAGATATAGGTGTTAAAAACATCATTGCTAAAGCAACCTCTAATATCCATGGTCAAATTCTTTCTAAGTTAGGCGCAACAAAGGTTATTTATCCTGAAAAAGAAAGCGCTAAAAGACTAGTAAAAGAATTTTTAACCAAAGATGCTGATTATGAAGTTTTTGATCTTTCAGCAAATACTATACGAGCTATTAAGATCAATATAGATGAAAAATTAGCAGGAAATTCTTTAAAACATGTAGCGCAAAATATGAAAGTGATTTCTTATAAAAAATTAAATAGCGACTGGGAAATACTACCTGATTTAGAAACCACAACAGTTTATAGTGGAGATGTTGTAATACTCCTTGGAACAGTTAAAGAACTTAGAGAATTTGAATACTAATCAAGATTTAAAGCCTTGCAAGCCTTTACAAAACGCTTTAAGGCTGTTTTTTCTTTAGTAGAAATTTTATGATATATAACTTCATCTAAATAATATCTAACATCTTTTATATCCAAATCCCTTGTTTTGGCATAATTTTGCAGTATATAATAAGGAATTTTAATCTTTGTTTTTGGAAATTTTTTCAAAATTTGTTTATATAAAGCTTTTTTTTGCACACAAGAGAATCTAGCAAAAACAAAAGGCAACCCTGTTTTTTCATGCCATTTTGCACATAAATCGATATATTTAGAAGAATCTTTTAGATAAAGCTTTAAAGCCTTATCACCTATAATTACTTTTCCATCTTGTTTTAATACTTTAGCTAAAGCATTTGAAGTTGCTGAACTTGGATCTTTAGCATTTGATGTATTTTTTTCTACTAAAACACTTAAAACTCTTTTATTAGCACAAATACCCAAATCTAAATTTTTATATTTTTTTCTAGCACTTTCTATGCTTGAAATGATAGCTGCATCAATTCTTCTATAAAATAAATCTTTATTTAGCTTACTTGGAACTCCTTTTTTATACTCCATGCTTGCTTTATAACCATTAGGTAAGGGATATTTCTTAAGATATATATGTAAAGGCAAAAGATTAATATAATCAATTTTTCCAAAAATCATCTCTTTTAAAGAGTGTTAAACACTCTATCTCCTGCATCTCCAAGCCCTGGGATAATATAACCTTTTTCATTTAAACCTTCATCAATACAAGCCACAAAAACTTCTACATCATCATGCATTTGGCTAAATTTTTGCAAACCTTGTGGAGTAGCAAGTATGGATATAAATTTTATTTTTTTAACTCCTTGGCTTTTTAAAAAATTACAAGCTTCTATAGCAGTTCCACCTGTAGCAAACATAGGATCTATGACAATAGCGGTGCGTTTTTTTGCATCTTTGGGAAGTTTTTGAAAATAAAAATCCGCCTTTAAAGTTTCTTCATTTCTTACAAATCCCAAAAATCCAACACTTGCATCAGGAATCATCTTAAAAACACTTTCAAGCATTCCTAATGCAGCTCTTAAAATAGGGCAAATCATAATTTTTTCATCAAGTTTTTTTACTGTAGTTTTTTGTATAGGTGTTGAAATTTCAATTTCTTTTAAAGAAAAATCTTTACTCGCTTCAAAAAGTAAAAAAGATGAAATTTCATCGATTAACATGCGAAATTGAAAGGGCTTTGTCTCTTTAGCCCTTAAAATTCCTAATTTATGTTCGATCAATGGATGATTGATACAATGAATATTTTTCATTTTAAGCTTTCAAAATAAGCTTTCTCGTTAAAATTTTTTACCTTAGCCACACCATCTTTTACCGCAACTGCTGCTACAGCTGTACTTACTGCAGCTTTTACTCTTTCATCAAAAGGTTTTGGTATGACATAATCTCTTCCAAATTCTAAAGCGCTTAAATTATAAGCCTTTTTAACCGCATCACTTACAGGAAGTTTTGCAAGATCTGCTAATGCTTTAGCAGCAGCTACTTTCATATTTTCAGTGATTTTACTTGCACGCACATCTAAAGCCCCGCGAAAAATAAAAGGAAAACCTAAAACATTATTGATTTGATTTGGATAATCACTTCTTCCTGTTCCTACAATCGCATCTTTTCTAAGTCTAGCCACATCTTCAGGCATCACTTCAGGGATAGGATTTGCCAAAGCAAAAATTACAGGATCTTTTGCCATACTTAAAACCATTTCATCATCAAGAATTTTTGGCGCACTAAGTCCTAGGAAAACATCAGCTCCTTTTAAAACTTCTTTTAAAGTCTTTTCCTTAGAATCAACAGCAAATTCAAGCTTTTGAGGAGTTAAGTCATTTCTATCCTTAGAAACAACACCTTTGCTATCTACTAAAATAATATTTTCGACCCCTAAATTTCTATACATCTTAGCACTTGCTATACCTGCGGCACCTGCGCCACTTACAACCACCTTAATGTCTTTAAATTTTTTACCGCTTATCTCCATAGCATTCATAAGTCCCGCAGTTGAAATAATAGCCGTTCCATGCTGATCATCATGCATTACAGGAATTCCTAAATCTTGCAAAGCCGCTTCAATTTCAAAACATTTTGGAGCAGCTATATCTTCTAAATTTATCCCACCCACAGTCGGAGCCAAAGCTTTGCAAAAATTTACAATCTCTTCCACGCTATGAACATCAATTTCTATATCATAAGCATTAACATTTGCAAATTTTTTAAACAAACAAGCCTTACCTTCCATAACAGGTTTTGAAGCCTGTGCTCCTATGTTTCCAAGTCCTAAAACAGCAGAACCATCGCTAACTATAGCTACCAAATTAGCCTTATTTGTATAAGTATAAGCAAGCTCATTATCTTTAGCGATTTCAAGGCAAGGTTCTGCAACTCCTGGGCTATACGCCAAAGATAGATCATGACTTGTAGCCATTGGCTTACTTGGGACAATATCAATTTTCCCACCTAAATGGTATTTTAAAGCTTCTTCTTTTAAATTCATTTTATTTTCCTCTAACTTTTAAAAAATTTTCTATTCTTTTTTTACACTCATCAACCCCTAAAAATTCTAATACTTCAAAAATACTAGGACTTACCGCACTCCCTGTTAAAGCTATGCGTATAGGCTGAGCCAAATCTTTTAACTTTGCTTCTTTTTTTTCTAAAAAATCATTTGTAAAATCTTCAAAATCTTTACCTATTTTTTGATCTTTAAGTGTATTAGCAAATGCTTGGAGCAATTCTAAATTATTTTCGTTAACAAATTTTTGCACTGCATTTTCATCATAATTTTGCGGTGCATTAACTATGCTTTTTGCACCATTGATAATATCATGCAAGGTTTTTGCACGCTCTCTTAATAAATCAAGTAAAAATCCTGCCTTTTCATAAACAGATAAATCAAAGCCAAGATCTTTAAGCTGACGGTTAATCTCTTCAAAAGGCAAAGTTTTAATATAATGAGCATTCAACCATTCAAGCTTTTTAGCATTATAACAAGATGCGCTTTTATTGATATGATAAGGATCAAAAAGTTTTTTCAAATCTTCTAGCGAAAATACCTCATCATCACCATGACTCCAACCTAAACGCACAAGAAAATTAAGCAAAGCTTGAGGTAAAATTCCCATTTCTTTGTATTCCATAACATCAGTTGCCCCATGTCTTTTTGAAAGCTTTTTACCATCTTCTCCATGTATCATAGCCACATGAAAAAATTTAGGAATTTTAAAACCCAATGCTTCATAAAGTACAATTTGTTTAGGAGTATTTGAAAGATGATCATCCCCACGAATCACATCACTTACTCCCATTAAAGCATCATCAATAACAACAGTAAAATTATAAGTTGGAGTTCCATCACTTCTTGCAATGATAAAATCGTCCATTATATCCTCTGCTTTAAATCTCACCTCGCCTTTAACCCCATCTTCAAAAACAATCTCACCGCTTTGAGGTGCTTTAATACGCACAACAGGTTCCATACCCTGAGGTGGCATGCCTTTAAATTCTCTATATCTTCCATCATATCTTGGGCGCTCTTTGGCAGCTTCTTGCTTGGCACGCAATTCTTCTAATTCTTCTTTACTCATATAACAATAATATGCTTTACCTTCATCTAAAAGCTTTTTAACATATTCTTTATAAAGATCAAAACGCTCTGATTGGTAAGTTACTTCTCCATCATGTTCTAAACCACACCATTTAAAAGCTTCGATAATTGCTTTAGTAGCTTCTTTGGAATTTCGTTTTAAATCCGTATCTTCAATACGAAGTAAAAAATTTCCACCATTTTTTCTAGCGTATAAATAATTATAAAGAGCTGTTCTAAGTCCACCTATGTGCAAATACCCTGTTGGGCTTGGAGCAAAACGCGTTGTAAGTTTTTCGTGCATTTTTTGCCTTTTCTTAAATTTTTATTGATATAATGCGATATTTATACTTAAATAAAGGTTTGAAATGAAAAAAATTTTATTAAGTTTTGTATTTTTTGCAAGTTTAGCTAATGCAAATACCATTAATGCTATAGCTGTAGTTGTAGACAAAGAGCCTATCACAACTTATGATATAGATCAAACTATGAAAGTGCTTAAAATTGATAGAAATAAAGCTTTAGGCGCACTCATCAATGAAAAAATGGAAATTTCACAAATGAAACAACTAGGTATTGTAGTCAATGAACTAGAGCTTGACGATGCTATAAATAAAATGCTTGCTCAAAACAAAACTACTTTAAATGCTTTCAAAGCAAATTTAAAATCCAAAAATCAAAGCTATGAACAATTTCGTGCAAATTTAAAAAAAGATTTAGAAAAAAGAAAGCTTTATGAAAAAATCGTAAGTATGGCAAAAACTGATTTTAGTGATGATGGAGCAAAAAAATTTTTCGAACAAAATAAAGATAAATTCACTCTTTATACACAAATTAATGCAAATATTTATTTATCAAACAATCCTCAAACTTTAGAAAATATCAAAAATACAAAAAAAACAATCCTTAAACCACAAAATGCATCTTTAAACACAAGCAATGCCGATCCAAGACTTTTAGGGCTTTTATCGCAAATTCCTGTTGGAGGCTTTTCCCCTGTTTTAAATGGAAAAAATGGCTATGAACTTTATGAAGTTAAAAGCAAAGATGGAGCACAAACTCCTGAATATGAGCAAGTTAAAAATGAAGTTTTAAACGCTTATGTAAGCGAACAAAGACAAAATTTCATACAGGATTATTTTGATAAACTCCACTCTAAAATCAATATAGAATATTTAAGATAAAAATTACAATTAAAATTTCCCTTTAATAGGGAAATTTTAATGTCTTGCAAGATAATTTGTATCGTAGTTATTGTTAATAAAATCAGGATTTTCCATCATAGAAAGATGGAAATCTTTGGTTGTTTTTATCCCACTTATAAGTAACTCATCTAAAGCTACTTTCATTTTTGCAATAGCTTTATTGCGATCTTCTGCCCAAACTACAAGCTTACCTATCATAGAATCATAATAAGGGGGCACGCTATAGTCTTGATAACAATGACTTTCCATTCTGACATTGCGTCCTGCGGGTGGAATGTATTTAGTAATCTTGCCTGGACTTGGCAAGAAAGTTTTAGAATCTTCTGCCGTGATTCTACACTCTATAGAATGCCCATTTAATTTAATACTTTCTTGAGATGGTAAGGCATAACCTTCTGCTACCTTAATCATTTGTTCTATGATATCAATTCCACTTACCATTTCACTTACACAGTGTTCAACTTGCAAACGTGTATTCATTTCTATAAAATAAAAGTCTAAATTTTTATCAACTAAAAACTCAAAAGTTCCCGCACCTTCATATCCTATAGCTTTGGCTGCCTTAATAGCAGTTTCATGAAGCCTAGTGCGTGTTTTTTCATCAAGCAAAATCGCGGGAGATTCTTCGATAAGTTTTTGATGGCGTCTTTGCATAGAACAATCTCTTTCACCCACATGAATCACATTACCAAAACTATCTCCTATAACCTGCACTTCTATATGGCGTGGATTTTGAATGTATTTTTCCATATACATAGTTCCATCACCAAAAGCTGTCATAGCCTCGCTTTCAGCCGACCAATATGCTTTTTCAAGATCTTTTTCATTTTCAACCACACGCATGCCACGGCCGCCACCGCCAGCAGCTGCTTTTAAAATCACAGGATAGCCTATTTCTTTAGCAAGTTTTTTAGCTGCTTCAGCTCCTGCTAAAGCCCCATCGCTTCCTGGGATTACAGGCACGCCTGCTCTTTGCATTACTTGTTTAGCTTTTGATTTATCACTCATTAAATTCATAGCTTCTACAGAAGGACCTATAAATTTGATGTTATGTTTAGCACAAATTTCAACAAAATTTTGATTTTCACTTAAAAATCCATATCCTGGAAAAATCGCATCTGCTTCAGCAATTTCAGCTGCTGTAATAATAGCTGGGATATTTAAATAACTTTCAGAACTTCTTGCTTTTCCTATACAAATGCTTGCATCAGCGTATTTTAAATATAAAGCATCTTTATCTGCTTCAGAATACACACAAATTGCTTTTTTACCCATTTCTTTAATCGTTCTTAAAGCGCGTAGTGCTATTTCTCCACGATTAGCAATTAATATGCTTTTAATTTCCATTTTATAATTTCTCCACCGCAAATAAAGGCATTCCAAATTCTACAGGCTGACCATCAGCAACTAAAATTTCAGTGATCCTGCAATCGAATTCCGCTTCAATTTCATTCATGATTTTCATCGCTTCGATAATAGCTATAGTATCGCCTTTTTTAACCGTGCTACCTACTTTTACAAAAGGTGCTGCACCTGGGCTTGGAGCTTGATAGAAAGTTCCTACCATAGGGCTGTTTATACTTGGCTTGTTTGATTTTGCATTTTGGCTAGGTTGAGCTTCATTTACAACACTTACATTGATAGGTTGTGGAGCTGGAACTGGAGGACAAACAGGAGCTGGAACATCGCAACACATATCTCTTTCAAGTTCTATTTCAAAACCATCTTGTTCTTTGATCTTAATTTTACTAATATTTGCTTCAGCAAAAAGGTTTACTAACTCTTTAATTTCTTCTTTTGTCATAAAATTCTCCTAAAATTTAAGAACTTAATCTTGTATTATATAAAAAAACTTAAAATTTAACTTTAAAAAAGAAAAAAATCATAAAAAATATAGATTTTTTAGGTTATAATCCTTATAAAAAATTACAAATATTAAAAGGTTAAAAATGGGCTTAAAAGCAGATAACTGGATAAGAAAAATGGCATTAGAATACAAGATGATCGAGCCATTTTGCGAAGCAAATATAGGAAAAGGTGTAATAAGCTATGGACTTTCAAGTTATGGCTACGATATACGCGTAGGGCGTGAGTTTAAAATTTTTACCAATGTTAATTCAACCGTAGTAGATCCAAAAAATTTCGTAGAAGAAAATGTAGTAGATTTTGAAGGTGATGTATGTATAGTTCCTGCAAATTCTTTTGCCCTAGCTAGAACTATAGAGTATTTTAAAATGCCTGATGATGTTTTAGCTATTTGTCTTGGCAAAAGCACTTATGCAAGATGTGGTATCATCGTCAATGTTACTCCTTTTGAACCAGGTTTTGAAGGACATATCACTATAGAGATTTCAAACACTACGCCTTTACCTGCAAAAATTTATGCCAATGAAGGCATAGCACAAGTGTTGTTTTTACAAGGCGATGAAAAATGTGATACCACTTATAAAGACAAAAAAGGCAAGTATCAAGCCCAAACTGGCATAACCTTGCCAAGAATTTTAAAATAGGAACACTTGTTGCTTTAATTTTAAAAAAACTTAAGCAAAGGAAGGCAAAATGTTTAACAAAAAAAATATCTTAATCACAGGCGGAACAGGCTCTTTTGGAAAAACCTATACTAAGGTTTTGCTAGAAAATTATAAACCTAATAAGATTATCATTTATTCTCGTGATGAGCTTAAACAATTTGAAATGGCAAGCGTTTTTAATGCTCCTTGTATGCGTTATTTCATAGGAGATGTAAGAGATAAAGAGCGTTTAAGTGCCGCTATGCGTGATGTGGATTTTGTTATACATGCTGCTGCGATGAAGCATGTGCCTATTGCTGAATATAACCCTATGGAATGTATAAAAACAAACATACACGGTGCGCAAAATGTCATCGACGCTTGTTTTGATAATGGGGTTAAAAAATGTATCGCTCTTAGCACAGATAAGGCTTGCAATCCTGTAAATTTATACGGCGCAACCAAACTTGCAAGCGATAAGCTTTTTGTCGCTGCAAACAACATAGCAGGCAATAAACAAACACGCTTTAGCGTTACAAGATATGGCAATGTTGTAGGTTCAAGAGGTTCAGTAGTGCCTTTCTTTAAAAAACTCATCAGCGAAGGAGCTAAAGAACTTCCTATCACCGATACAAGAATGACTCGTTTTTGGATCAGCCTTGAAGATGGAGTGAAATTTGTGCTGAGTAATTTTGAAAGAATGCACGGAGGAGAAATTTTCATCCCTAAAATTCCTTCGATGAAAATCACCGATCTAGCCCATGCTTTAGCTCCTAATTTAAGCCATAAAATCATAGGTATAAGAGCAGGAGAAAAACTACATGAAATCATGATTTCAAGCGATGATAGTCATCTAACCTATGAATTTGAAGACTACTATGCTATAAGCCCGAGTATTAAACTTGTGGATAAAGATAATGACTTTAGTATCAATACCCTAGGCGAAAAAGGACAAAAGGTAAAAGATGGTTTTTCTTATAGTTCAGATAATAATCCTTTATGGGCAAGCGAAAAAGAACTTTTAGAAATCATCAATCACACCGAAGGTTTTTAAAATGCTTACTTATTCTCATCAAAACATCGATCAAAGCGATATAGATACGCTTACAAAAGCCTTAAAAGATGAAATTTTAACAGGGGGTAAAAAGGTAGATGAATTTGAAGAATCCCTTTGTGAATATGTGGGTGTAAAACACGCTTGTGTATTAAACTCAGCCACTTCAGCCCTTCATCTTGCCTATACAGCACTAGACGTCAAAGAAAAAATCGTTTTAACCACCCCTTTAACCTTCGCTGCTACAGCTAATGCGGCCCTAATGGCGGAAGCTAAGGTAGAGTTTATCGACATTAAAAACGATGGCAATATCGATGAAAAAAAATTAGAAGCAAGACTTTTAAAAGATAGCGAAAATATAGGAGCTATTAGCGTAGTGGATTTTGCGGGCAATAGCGTTGAAATGGATGAAATTTCAAACCTTGCTAAAAAATACAGTATTCCTTTAATTGATGATGCAAGCCATGCTTTAGGTGCTTTGTATAAGAGCGAAAAAGTAGGGAAAAAAGCTGATCTTTCTATCTTTTCTTTTCACCCTGTTAAGCCTATTACCACTTTTGAAGGTGGGGCTGTGGTGAGTGATAATAAAGAGCTTATCGCTAAAATCAAGCTTTTAAGAAGCCATGGCATCATTAAAAAAAGGCTTTGGGATAGCGATATGGTAGAACTTGGCTATAATTACCGCTTAAGCGATGTTGCTTGTGCTTTAGGGATAAACCAGCTTAAAAAACTCGATCATAATCTTGAAAAAAGAGAAGAAATCGCAAGTTTTTACGATAAAGAATTTGAAAAAAATCCGTATTTCTCCACGATAAAAATCAAAGATTATAAAAAAAGCTCAAGACATTTGTATCCTATTTTACTTTTTCCTGAATTTTATTGTCAAAAAGAAGAGCTTTTTGAAAGCTTACTTCATGCAGGAATTGGCGTACAGGTGCATTATAAACCAACTTATGAATTTAGTTTTTATAAAAAACTCTTAGGAGAAATCAGACTCCAAAATGTGGATAATTTTTACAAAGCCGAGCTTAGCATACCTTGTCATCAAGAAATGAATCTAAAAGATGCGAAATTTGTAAAAGATACTTTATTTAGCATTCTTGAAAAAGTTAAAAAGGGATATTGTGGATAAGCTAGACTTTAGAAGTCAAGATTTTAGCCAAACTGGAAAGGCTATGTATGAACTAGCTTGCGAACTTTTTCCTATCGCTAGGAGTATCACAGGACAAGGTTTTAGAGATAGCTTAGAAATTTTAAATAAAACTCTGGGGGGGGGTATAATCAAATTTCACTCTATAAAAAGTGGTACAAAAGTTTTTGACTGGATAGTTCCTGATGAATGGAATGTTAAAGAAGCCTATATCATCACTCCAGAGGGAGAAAAAATTTGTGATTTTAAAAAGCATAATTTACACCTTCTAAACTATAGCGAAGCCATCGATCAAGAAATCGAACTAGAAGAACTTCAAGATCATCTTTACTCCATAGAAGAAATACCTGATGCCATTCCTTACGTAACGAGTTATTATAAAAGGCGTTGGGGATTTTGCCTTGCGCACAATGAAAGAAAAAAACTTAAAAAAGGCAAATACAAAGTCTATATCGATGCAAAACATGATGAAAATGGGGTTTTGGACTATGCTGATTTTATCCTACCTAGCACACAAAATTCAAAAGATGAAATTTTAATTTCAACCTATCTCTGCCACCCTTCCATGGCAAATAATGAACTTAGTGGCCCTGTGGTGGCTATTTTCTTAGCAAGATGGCTTTTGAGTTTAAAAGAAAGAAAATATAATTACCGCTTTGTCATCATCCCTGAAACCATAGGCTCTATAGTCTATCTTAGCAAACATTTAGAACATTTAAAAAAACATGTTAAAGCAGGCTTTGTGCTTTCTTGCTTAGGCGATGATCATGCTTACTCACTCATACACACGCCTAAAGAAAATACTCTAAGCGATAAAGTTGCACTGCATACACTTAAAAATAAAGAAAATTTCAAAGCTTTTAGTTTTTTAGATCGTGGAAGCGATGAAAGACAATACAATGCTCCGCTTGTAAATCTTGGCATAGTAGGAGTATGTCGCACAAGATACTTAGAATACGAACAATACCACACTAGCAAAGATGATCTCAATTTTATCTCTGAAAAAGGTTTAATGGGTGGACTTCAAAGCATGCAAGAAATAATTTTAAATCTAGAAATCAACGCCGTATATGAAAACACCATAGTATGCGAACCCAATCTTGGCAAAAGAGGACTATATCATACCCTTAGCACTGCCAATAACATTCCTTTGGCTTGTAATTTTCTAGCTTACTGCGATGGAGAGAATGATATCATCAATATAGCCAATATCTTAAATATGCAAGCTTATGAATTTAAAGAGCTTTTGGAAAAAATCTTAGAACATAAACTTTTAAGCATAACTCATTAAATTTTTAGCATGATTATCTTTAATATCCTTAACAATTATGTCATATGCCCTAGATAAATCAATTTTCTTAATGCAAAGATTTTCAAATTTTTTAAGTTCCATCACATTTTCTTTTATAAAAAGATCTTCCAAACCATTAACATCCGTTAAAACTCCATCTTTGCGAACAAACATATCATAAGTTTTTAATTGCGTAAATCCCTTTTCATCTGTATATAAAGCCTCAAAACTTTTGTTAAAGCGATAATCCACTTTTAAACATTCTTCCACATAATGCACAAAGGTAAAAGAATCTTACAAAGGCAAATTTACAATAATTATTTTTTATGTTATTTTGTAAACAAAAACAAGAACTATTATCAAAAGTTCCTTTATTCTCAAGTGCGGTAAATTCTTTTGAAATCTACTGGCAACAGCAAAAGAATAATTACGGAATATTTTATTTCTCTAAATTTTTTAAGCTATATATCAAAACTCTAGTTGCAATCTTAGAATTAAAATACTACAAAATTTGCAAAATTCCAATTGGTAATTTATATAACTAAGGTAATATCCTTATCTACTCCTATTAATTTCTAAATTTTATAGCATAATTTAAATTTTTAGCATTTCATCTTAATTTTAAAACTATTCTAAAATTACCCATTCTAAATACAAATATTCTATTAAACACTGAATATCTCGATAAATTTGAAAATAGCGAAAATTTATTGTAAAGCTAAATTAAAGAATTATATCGATATAATTCTTATGAAGAAAAAATATTTTTATATTAAAAAATTATTAAAAAGTGTTACCATTTAATGAAGGAATTATTTTATTACAAAAAACAAATATATAGCCAAGAAAATCTAATAAAAGTCTTAGAAAAATTAAATATAACCAATGGAGATATAATTTATATCCATAGTGAAATTTATAATTTTGGCATACCACTTTTGCCCATCAAAGAACTTTTAAAATCTTTGCTTGAATGTTTTTTTGAAGTTATAGGCAAAAATGGAACTTTGATTATGCCCACCTTCACATATAGCTTTTGCAATAATGAAATTTACAATAAGCTAGAATCAAAATGCGTAGTAGGGGCATTTAATGAATTTTTTAGACAACAAAAAGGAGTTAAAAGAACCAATGATCCTATTTTTTCTTTTGCTGTCAAAGGTGCCAAAGAAGATTTATTTTTAAAAGATACAACAAGTTGCTTTGGAGAAAATAGCGTTTATGATGAACTTACTAAAAATAATGCCAAAGCTATTCTTTTTGGAGGTAAACATTTAGGTTTTACATATTTTCATTATATAGAAGAAAAAGTTAAAATCAATTATCGCCATCATAAAACTTTTAAAGGGATTATTATAGATGAAAATGGCAACCAATTCGATAAAGAAATTCAGTTTTTTTGTAGAGATTTAACAAAAAAATACAATATTATTGATCAAGAAAAAGTTTTCAGCATCCTAGATTCTAAAAAACTTATTAATAAACTTAATTTCGGTGGTGCACAAATTATTTCTTTTGATATACAAAAAATCTACACGATTCTTTTTAGCAAGTTGATAGAAAATAAAAACTATCTACTTTTTCCAAAATAAGGTATTATAATGCAAGCCTCCTTTAATCATGCAAAATTAAGCTATGTTCTTACTATAGTTCCTCAAAATCTCATCAATATAGATGATGAACTCAATACAAGATACAAGGGTGATGTTAAAAAACTATCCCAGATTAAAAAAAATGTTGGCTTACAATATAGATATGAGGCAGATCAAGAAACAACTGCAAGTGATTTAGGAGAATATGGAGCTAAAATACTTTTTGATGAATTTAATATTGACAAAAACTCACTAGATGCGCTTATAGTTTGCACTCAAACTCCAGATTTTTTTATGCCTCCTACAGCTTGTTATTTACATGGAAAACTAGGCTTAAGCGAAAAAACATTAACCTTTGATATTAATCAATCGTGTTCTGGCTATGTTTATGGACTTTACACAGCTTATTCTATGATAGAAAATGGATCTTGCAGAAGAATTTTATTTATTTGTGGGGATACTTGGAGTAAAT